>JBPCPQ010000368.1:0-12387 GCA_050999015.1 Pyrinomonadaceae bacterium
GCACGGTCTTTCAACGCGTCCGCTTTCTGCGCGATTAACCGGTGGAAGCGCGGGAAGGAAAGGTCGTCAACGGATTCGCCGCACCTGTTCTTCGCTTCAACAAGAGCGTCGTAAAGGTTTCTGACCATGGGCACGTCCCGATGCGCGTCTTGACAGACGAAAGTCACCGACTCCGCCGCACCAGCGTTCGCCGCGACGCGCGCGTTCATGCGTGCCGAGGCGGCGGCGTCGCGCCCCTCTTCGCGCTCCTGCATCGTGCGCCGCCACAGCTCGCGGAAAGAGTTGAAGCGCGCGACGAGCGAGTTGTAGCGGTAGCGTTGGGCGAAGGACAACGAGCGGTCGTCGGCGAGACGCTTAATCAATGTCTCGACGCGGCTCTTCGTGTCATACGGCGGGCGCTTCGATGCACCGTTGAAGTAAATGTCGAACTCCACCTTCAGGCGGCGGACATCTTCTTCGAGCCGACCAAGTTGCTCGTCAACAGTCGGCGTCGCGTCGTGCGCGACATTCCTCAGCTTTTCTTTTCTTTCCTGCGCGCGGCGCGCGAATTTATTTTCCCGAATTGGCACGGCGTGAAGTGTCTCCTTAGCGAGTGCGCGGGGCGAGCACGTCTTCGAGTCTAGGATTTCGGAGTCGAGGGTGTCAATTGTTAATTCGGCGGGCGATCATCATCGGTGAGTTAAAGGCTGAAATTCAATCAAGCCCGGTCTCTAAGGTATACTCAATCACGACGGCTGACAATTCATTTGATGACATATCAGGATACATCCCTTATTTTACGAGCTTTACCATCGGTTGATGCGCTGCTGCGCACCGAGGAGGCTCTCGCGTTGCGCGAGGTGGCCGGCGTTCAGCGCTTGACGACGCTGGCCCGTGCAGTGACCGGAGAGATGCGCCGGGAGATGCAAGAGCACGCCGCCGTGCAACACGCGCCGAACGGACATTCGTCGCGCGAATCGCTGCTCACCGAAGCCGCGCGGCGTTTACGACGCGCCGTTGAACACGACGCGCCGCACTCACTCAGACGAGTCGTCAACGCCACCGGCGTCATCGTACATACCAATCTGGGGCGCGCGCCTCTGTCGGAAGCGGCACGCCGGGCGGTCGTTGATGAGGCCGCCGGTTATTGCACACTGGAATATGATACCGAGACGGGAGCGCGCGGGCGGCGCGGCGCGCGCGCGGAAGAACTTCTCTGTGCATTGACCGGCGCCGAGGCTGCGCTGGTGGTTAATAATTGTGCCGCCGCCGCGCTTCTCGCGCTCTCGGCGCTGGCGCGCGGCGGTGAGACGATTATCTCGCGCGGCGAATTGGTTGAAATCGGCGGCGACTTTCGCGTGCCCGACGTGATGGCCGAATCGGGGACGACGATGATTGAGGTCGGCACTACCAATCGGACGCGTCTCTCCGACTATCAACGCGCAATCACCGAGCGGACGCGACTCGTTCTTCGCGTCCACCCGTCGAATTATCGGATCATCGGCTTCACCGCCGCGCCCACGCTCGCCGAACTCGCAAAGCTCGCGCATGACTCTGGATTGTTAGTTATGGAAGACGCCGGATCGGGGGCGCTGTTTGATCTGCGTCCCTATGGGCTGGATGATGAGCCGGTGATTGGTGACTCGATTACCGCCGGAGTTGATCTCGTGATGTTCAGCGGCGACAAACTGCTCGGCGCGGCGCAGGCCGGACTTGTCGTCGGTCGCGGCAAGCTTATCAACCAACTGCGACGGAATCCGCTATATCGCGCTCTGCGCGCTGACAAGCTGGCGCTCGCGGCGCTCGAAGCGACTCTTGACGCACACCGTCGCGGCGTGTCACTCAGCGAAGTGCCGGTGCTTAGGATGCTCGCGCAAACGCGCACTCAAGTTGCAGAACGCACGCACGCCTTTTGTCAGATGCTGTCTTCTCGTCTTGCCGCTTCGTCGCTCCGTTACGAAATCATCGAGGGACACTCGGCAATCGGCGGCGGCTCCGCGCCGACGACACTTCCGCCGACAGTGCTCATCTCGCTGACTCACAACACACTTTCGGCGAATGACTTGGAACAGACTTTAAGAAATTTTAATCCTCCGGTCATCGCGCGCATTCTTGAGGGACATGCCGTGCTTGATCTACGCACTGTCGGCGAGGCGGAGGAAAGCGATCTGCTCGCCGCGCTCGTCTCTCTCGGCGGCGCTTAATTCATCTCACATCACTTTTTATTGATCGTCCCACGGCACGCGGCGGCGCAACAGTGGCACCGCTTCTTATCCGAATGGTAGGTGCTGATGTAATCGAGCGTGATCTCGTCACCGGGATGAATGTCGCGCCGCGCGATGAAAAGAATGTGGCCGTAGAGAATTTTGAGGTAGCTGTTCGGCTCGCACGAGTGGTTGATGTAGTGAGTCCCGTTGCCGCCGATACTCCCGTCAAGACTCCAGTAAGAATCAACGGCGCAGATGCGCAGCTTGCGGCGGCGGTGTGCGCGGCGCGCGACCTCCCGGCGCGATATTTTCTCGCCCGCGTACTCCGCGATCTTGTGGCCTTTGGGAAAGAAGGCGGTGGCGAAACATCCTCGCCCGTCAATCGGTGAGCGTTCCACCATCAAGCCGTAAGCCAGTTCTCTTTTCATCCAACACCCACAACTCAATAACGCGCAGTTCATTACTTTCGGACGTTTGAAATTTTCAGCGGGACATAATCCGTATAACTTATTGATCGCCGAAAATGACATGGCCGCCACGCCGCATGAGACCGAAGCGCGGCGTGGCGGCCATGAATGATAGTCCTCAAAAGCAGACGCGGAAGAACGACTTAGGGTAAACGAAAACTGCGCGAAATCGCATCCGTCTGGTTGCGGATGCGCAACAGTTTGTCGCGCGCGCCGGTAAAGTGCAGCGTATAGATCGTGCGGTTGTCGGCTTGGAGGTGGTAAACCCGCCCGGCCATCGGCTTGCCTCCGTCCGTGTATTCGTAAGCGGAGGTTGCGCCGTTCAAGCGTCCGGCGAATTTCTCTTCTTTGCCCGCGACGTACCCGATTCGGCTGAAACGAAGTTTTTCCTGATCGCGTTTCGCCGCATCGGACGCAGTGACTCCGGCGTCAACGACTTCCCGACGAACGCGCAGGAAACCATCGTTACGGTCGCCGTAGACAAACTCGGTGTGCTGGTGAACGCCGTCGGGGCGCGAAACCGCGCGCCACGTCGCAGAGGGCAGTTCCAGAATGTAACCGTCACCCTTGAATTCTTCCTGCGCGAACGTGCTTAGCGAGCAGAGCGCGAGCGTAAAAACGCAAACGAGAGAGAGGCAAAAATTTCGCATACTTGAAATGGCTCCTGTGAAATGCTGATCGCCTTTGAGAATGCTGAAAGCACGCCGGCCTTACGATAATTCGTGTGCGAAACTTCAGATGCTCCGCTCCGAACGGCGTGTTGCCTGTTTTCTTGAATGGGCCGCCTCACCTTCAATCTTCCGAATCATTCAGAGGGAATCCGCCAGCGCCGTTCGCTGCGCCGCGAACAGAGTTTTAAGCCCCCCGGTGGCGAGCGTCAGCAATTGATCCATTTCGTCGCGCGTGAAGGGTTCGCCCTCGGCTGTTCCCTGTAACTCGATAAAGGCACCCTCGCCCGTGCAGACGACATTCATATCAACCGACGCGCGCGAGTCCTCGTCATACTTCAAATCGAGCAGTGCCGCCCCTTCCACAATCCCGACGCTGACCGCAGCCACTTCGCCCCGCACCGGCGAGCGTGAGATTTTACCGGCGCGCTGGAGTTGCCGGCAGGCGAGCACCAGCGCGACATAAGCACCCGTGATTGACGCGGTGCGCGTGCCTCCATCCGCCTGTAGAACATCACAGTCGAGCGTGATGGTTCGCTCTCCCAACGACGAAAGATCAATCACCGCGCGCAAAGACCGTCCAATCAAACGCTGAATTTCGTGCGTCCTCCCGGAAGGCCCGCCGCGCCCGGTTTCGCGCGTCGTCCGCTGCGTCGTCGCGCGCGGCAGCATCGAGTACTCGGCGGTGAGCCAACCCTGCCCGGAATTACGCTTGAAGGGCGGCACGCGATCCTCCAGCGTCGCCGTACAAATTATGCGCGTCTGCCCCATTTCGATGAGCGCAGAGCCTTCGGCGTATGGCATGAAATCGGGTGTGATGCGCACGGCGCGCAGATCATCAGGACGCCGCCCGTCGCTGCGTTTATAGCCGGGTTTATTGCTACCGGGTGTGAAGCTCATCGTGTCCCCAAACCTCCACGGCCTCGAGCACGCGAGGCACGCTCCCCAAGAATCTCTCCGCGACCCGCGCGAACCGCTCCGCCGCGTCAGTCACATAAAAATGATCCAGATCATCGCACAACTCACGCTCGCGCGCCGTCCTTTCATGCAGCCTTTGCGGCTCGTCCGGTTTAACCGGAACTTCTTCTCCGCCATCGCGCGCCAGCCTCTCGCTTTCGAGCAGTGCCTTAACACTCTCTGCCGCCGCTTCGCCGGAATCAATTAAGCGTACATCGCTGCCGACGGTCTCCTGAATCACCCCGCGCAGGATCGGGTAGTGCGTACATCCGAGCACCAGCGCGGCGACCCCATCTTTCCCGCGCAAACCTTCCAAATACTCTTTCGCGACGGCGCGGGAAACATCCGAATCGGCCCAGCCTTCTTCGGCCAGCGCGACGAAGAGCGGACATGCGCGTTCGACAATCTCCGCGTCCGGCGCGAGGCTTGTGATCGCGCGCCGGTAGGCCCCGCTGCCGACTGTCGACTCGGTCGCAATCACTCCGATCTTTTTTCCCGCCGATGCCCGCACAACCGCCTTTGCGCCCGGCTCAATCATCCCGACGACTGGCACGCTGACGCTCCGCCGTATCGCCGGCAGCGCGAGCGCCGACGCGGTGTTGCACGCGACGACCAGCAGCTTGATTCCGTGCGCCTCAAGAAACCGCGCATTCTCAATTGCGTAACGCTCCACCGTCGCTAACGACTTCGTGCCATATGGAACGCGCGCCGTGTCACCGAGATAAACGAAACGCTCGCCGGGCAGACGTTCGTGGAGCGCGCGGTATACCGTCAGGCCGCCGACGCCGCTGTCAAAGATTCCGATTGGTAAACCAGAGTTCAAGATAATGATTTAGACAGCGGCACGGTGCGCCAGCGAGGTCAGTACCGGGAGCGGTAACGACCGGGTGAACATTGCCCCGCCACCCGACCTGAGTCGTCATGCACGGTCGTACCCCGTCGCTCCCGCTCCGGGTACTGACAACCGGCCTCAACTTATCCGGCACAAAAGCTTTATCTCTGCGCGCTCGGCGATTTATCTGCGGTTAAGGTTTTTTCTAGACCGCAGAGGCCTCAAAGATGTTACGCAGACACCGCAGAGAGTAACCATCTCTACCCCTGATTCGCATTAACAAACAATAGCGGCCATCAACGGTACGCGATGGTATCACAGCGTTTCGGTTGATGGCCGCTATTTCACCGACTCTAAAAATTGGTGGAGGCGCCGAGAATCGAACTCGGGTCCAAGAGTTGCTGCCGCCGGAATCTACATGCTTAGACGCTTCTCCCTTGTCCGTCTCTCTCGGACACGTTTGCCGCTGCCGGGTTAGTGAAGCGCCGAAGACCCCGGCTGCGGCTAGCCCAGTTTTGTCTCGCCCGCTCCCCCTGAGCACAAGGAGCAGGCCAGCTCATATAAGTGACATCTCGCTCCGCGCGCATGAGCAACTTGCGGTGAGACGCTCGCTAACCTTTGTTAGGCGGCGAGGGCCAATTCTTGATTATTGGCAATTGTGTTTCCCAGTGCTTTTTAACGAGCCGCACAGAGTAAGCCCGGCATGCATCCGTTCAACAGTCATAACCCCTGTCGAGACCTTTCGCCCCCGTGAACGAACAACTTGATTATAGGTGCGCTCATCGAAGGAAGCAACCCGCTGTTTTTGGCGGAATGTCGTTTAGATGTCAGGTAATGCGTGGAAGTTGGACACCGCTTTTGTTTTCGATGAGCCGCCGTGTTGCCAAAAGCTGTTTCAAGCGCTTCGGTGTTTGCGCTATAATCTGTCTTGACGGTGATCGTCTACCTCGTGTCCAACACCACTGCTCGCAACATTACTTCAACATTCACTTGCTTAGCTAAAAAGGACTTCTTTCATGGCCGGTAAAGAATTACGCCCGCGCGCGACTCTCGCGCCCGCGACCCGCCCCGCGCCGAAGCGCCCCAGCTTATTGCGCCGTCTCTGGCTGCCGACGGTTCTGCTGCTGGCAATTGCCGCCGGCGGACTGACCGGGGTCGTGGTCGCTTACGAGCTTAACTACTCGAAGGCGGCGGGCGAGGTCGCGTCGCTTGCGACTTACCGTCCGAGCGAGGTGACGCGCGTTTACGCCGACGACGGCGAGACCATTATCGGCGAGTTCGCATTGGAGAGGCGCTACCCGCTCAGGTACGAAGAGATTCCGCAGGTGGTGAAGGGCGCGATCCTCGCCGTCGAAGACGTGCGCTTCCACGACCACGTCGGCATTGACCCGGTGCGTATTCTCGGCGCGGTGTGGAAGAACGTCTCGACCGGCAGTCGCGAGGGCGGCTCGACGCTCACACAGCAACTCGCCAAGCGGCTATTTCTTTCGCCGGAGCAAACCTACCGGCGCAAGATCAACGAGTGGGTCGTCGCCCTCCAGATCGAGCGGTTCTACACCAAGAACCAGATCATGGAGATGTACGTCAACAACATCTTCCTCGGCGCGGGCGCTTACGGCTTTGAAGCCGCCGCGCAAACTTACTTCGGTAAGCCGGCGAAAGATTTGACGCTTGACGAGGCGGCGCTTTTGGCCGGCGTGCCGAAAGCACCGAGCCAACTGGCGCCGACCGTCAATCCGCGAGCGGCGCAAGAGCGGCGCGACCTCGTGCTGGAGTTGATGGCGAAGAACGGTTTCACCACACAGGCCGAAGCGGACGCGGCGAAGGCCAAGCCGATCCATCTGGTTGACACCGCCTACTACCCGTCGCAGATGCGCTCATCACCCTTCAACTACCCGGTCGAGGAGATCAGACAGTATCTCGAAGAAAAGTACACCACGCGCGTCGCGCAGAGCGGGTTGACCGTCTACTCGACAATCAATGTCGAGGCGCAGAAGAAGGCTCACGAAGCGGTGCGCGCGGGCCTGCGCGTCTATGATCGTGGACATTCCGGCTGGCGCTCCGACTACAGGAACATCGGCACGGAGGGGAACGACGGTGGCTCTCCCGTGACGCCGCAGAAACTCGCCGGCTACAAGCATCCTGATTGGTACTCGAATAACTTCGAGCCGGGCTTATACGTGATGGGTCTCGTCACAAAAATTGATCCGGCGAAGAACGAGGCCACAGTGCGCTTCGGCACATACACGGCGACCGTGACGGCCAAAGATATGGGCTGGTCGAACCGGCAGCCGAAGAGTGAATTCAAGATTGGCGACCTCACCGAATTCAAAATCAAAGAGGTCAACGAGAATTCTCACCAACTCAAGGTCGAGTTGTCGCAGATTCCGGCGGTGCAGGGCGCGCTGATGACTGTCAATGCGAAGAACGGCGAGATCGCGGCGATGATCGGCGGTTATGATTTCACGACCAACAAGTTCAATAACGCGACGCAGGCCTACCGTCAGACAGGCTCGTGCTTCAAGCCGTTCATCTACACGGCGGCAATCGAGTGGGGGCTGACGCCGGATTCGACCGTCAGCGGCGCGCCCATCAAAAGGCCCGGCGGCAAGGGCGGCCCGTGGCAGCCGCACAATTACGACGGCTCGCTCAGCGGCGGCGACGTGCCGATGAAAACCGCACTCGCCAAGTCTTTGAACATTCAAGCGGTGCATTTGCTCGACATGGTCGGCATCCAGACCGGCGCGCAGATGGTCAGGCGTTTCGGCATCACCGAGCCGATGGCTCCCTACCTTCCTTCAGCGCTCGGAGCGACCGAAGTTCCGCTTGATCAAATGGTGTCGGCCTACTCGGCGTTTGCGAACAAGGGCGTGCGCCACCAGCAGCATCTCATCCGCCGCGTTACCGACCGCGACGGTGCCCCGCTCGAAGAGTGGGAGAAGACGACGTATAAAGTGACGAGTGAGTACGTCGCGCTGACGATGGTGCAGTTGATGCGGGGCGTCGTCGAAGGCGGAACGGCCGTGGCGGCGCAGGCCGTCGGTATCCCCGTCGCGGGAAAGACCGGCACCGTCAACGACCACACGGATGTGTGGTTCATCGGCTACACCCCGACTTATGCGACCGGCGTGTGGATGGGTTATCCGGGGCGCAAGAAACCGCTCGGCAAAGACATGACGGGCGGGCGCGGCGCGCTCCCGATCTTCGTTGATTTCATGAAAGCCTTCATGAAGGATAAGCCCAAAGAAACATTTGAGAAGCCGCCCGCGATGCCCGAAGATATTAGGGAACTCAACCGCCAGCGGATGCGCGAGATGGCTGAAGAGCGCGCGTCGTACATGGCGCGCGCGTCGAGACGTAGCGCCGACGATGCAACACTCCCTGCCGTGCTCAACGAGCCTAAGCTGGAGCAGATTACGCTGCCGCCGCCGGCGGGCGAGTCAACCTCTGAGCCGGCGACGAAGAACGACCCGGCTGACGCCACTCTGAAGAAACCTGTCGTCGTTCCCTCACGCGACGACCCGGCAGACGCGCCGCCGCCCGCCGTCGTGCGCCCGCGCGAAGTCGAGCCGCAAAAGAAGAAGGGCAAGAAGGGATCGGACGAACCCTGATGAAATGCGGAATGCGGATTGTGGATTGCGGATTAAAAACCCAACAGTTTCTTTCAATCCGCATTCCGCAATCACTTAGAGTAGCCTGTCCAGCCAATAGGGAAGCATCTTGCGCCACCACGGCCAGTCGTGGTTGACATCGTGTCCCCACAGATCGAGGGTATGCGGAATCCCCTTCGCGCTTAAGATTCGGGAAAGCTGACGGCTCCTTTCCGGCGCTTCGTAAGCTCCCTGCCCGCTCAGAATCACGATGGCGTCGGCGCGTCGCAGAATCGGCAGGTGGTAATCATCGCTCAGATTCTCAAGGTACTGTGCCGGGTTGTTGAAATAAACATTGTCATCAAAATAGCCGTCGAGGTAGGAGCGAACGTCGTAGCTGCCGCTCATCGCGATAACGCCGCGTAAGAGGTCGGGGTGGCGGAAATAAGCGTTGGCCGAAAGAAACGCGCCGAGACTCGCGCCCGTCACCAGCGGGCGCGCGTCGTGTGCGCCGGTGTCAGTCCTGATGAGCGGCAGCACTTCCTCCATCACATAACGATCATAGCGAGCCAGCAACTCAGCCTTAACGGGCGGCGAGGCTTGTTCGTTTAGCAGGCTGTAACGGTTGACGCTATTGATCGAGTAAGCGCGCACACGCCCGGCCTCAATGAGTGGGCGGAGCGCGTCAACCAAAAGAAACCTTTCGTATTCAAGGTAGTCGGCGGCGGCTGTCGGGAACATCAACAACGGATAGCCCGCGTACCCGTAAGCGACGAGAGGCATCTCCATCCCCAAATTATGGCTGAACCACGCCGTGGTACGACGATCCATAGCAGGTAAGCTCCTTAACGTATGCGCTGGTGGCGAAGCGTTGACGAACGGTTTTGGTAGAACTTTTTGAAGCGAGGCCACAGATAATCGCGCACTTCACGGACGCACGCAAGTTGGCGCGCAGTTATACGAAAGCGCCGCCCGTTTCAATCCGCGACCGGGATTTCTGAATGCGCAATCGCCCTCGCTTGACGCTCGCGCAAACCTTCTGTTATAAAAATTTCATCCTGCGTCGGTGGAAACAATTTCATCACGCTGGATAACATTCCGCAGTAGCTCAATGGCAGAGCATTCGGCTGTAATTTAATGTTGCAGCTTCCACAGGTGACTGTGGTTGAAAAATCGGGTGAACTCAAGGAAGCCTAAATCAGTTATCAATTGACAAGGTAATCTTGAGCGAAGCCTGCTGAACGGCTTGAAAGTAAGCAGGAACGTGCAGAGACTCAGGGATTGAGGAAGCCTAACCGATAACATCCCCGCGAGCGCCCGACAACTATTTGTCCCCACGAATGTGGGGCGAACCGTTGATGAGATAGTCCGCCCTCATGTGAAAACATGAGATTATGCGTAACCGAAGGGTTGTAAGTTCGAGTCTTACCTGCGGAGTTTTAATTTCTTTAAGGAACTACGGGAGGCAGTCAGCCTCCCGTAGTTGTATATCCCTTCCAAATTCCCCTAACCGATTTTCGTTCTGCAACTCTTCAGCTAACCAAAAACTGCAATGGAATCGGAAAGACTAACTCGCAAGAGGCGAATTGACCCGAAGTTGGTGGCCTCTCATTGGGGGGTTGCGCCTCACGACGAAGCCAAGCCTTTAAGCTGGTGCCCAGACTCGGCGGTGGAAGAGTTCCCGACGGATAACGGCCCGGCGGATTACGGGTTGAGCGTTGACGGTCGCTTGCTCGGCATCGTCGAGGCGAAGAAGTTGACGCGCGGGCCGCAGAACGTCCTGACACAAGCGGAAAGATACTCTCGTGGTGCGACGGGTAACCCGCTCAACTTCGATGGCTTCCGTGTTCCTTTTCTCTATTCCACCAACGGAGAAGCTATTTGGTTCCATGACGTTCGCCACCCGCTCAATCGCTCGCGCCGAGTAGTTCGCTTTCACACCCCGAACGCCCTACGCGAAATGTTCAGCCATGATTTTCAGGGATCGTGCGAATGGCTCAGACGGACGCCGAACGACCATCCGCGCTTACGCGAGTATCAGGTAGAAGCCAACACCGCAATCGAACGGGCGATAACGAATCGCAAGCGCAACATGCTGGTCGCGATGGCGACGGGGACGGGCAAGACATTCACGATGGTCAATCAGGTTTACCGTCTGATGAAATCGGGACTGTCGCGCCGCGTCTTGTTTCTCGTTGACCGTCGAGCGCTCGCGGCGCAGGCGGTGCGGGCGTTCGCTTCGTTCGAGCCTGAACAGGGATTGAAGTTCGACCGTATCTACGAGGTTTACAGTCAACGATTCCAGCGCGGAGACTTTGAAGAAGACACGCCGTTCGACCCGAAGGTGTTGCAAGGCTCTTACCTGACTGACCCACAACCGCAACACGCCTTTGTGTATGTCTGCACGATTCAGCGAATGGCAATCAATCTGTTCGGGCGGGATGCGGTCTTGCACCGAACTGAGGAAGCGATTGACGACGACGTGGACAAGCTGGACATCCCGATTCACGCTTTTGACACGATCATCGCCGATGAGTGCCATCGCGGCTACACATCGGCGGAACTCTCCGTGTGGCGGAACACGCTCGAGCACTTCGACGCCATCAAGATCGGCTTGACGGCGACGCCGGCGAGCCACACGACCTCTTTCTTCAGCGAAGTGGCTTACCGCTATGACTACGAACGCGCGGTGCGCGAAGGCTATCTGGTTGACTACGATCCGGTAAAACTCAAATCAAACGTGCGGATGGACGGGGTCTTCCTCAGCGAAGGCGAAGAGGTCGGGTTGGTCAACACAACAAGCGGCGCGGAGCAGCGCGACTACCTCGAAGACGAGCGCAAATTTGAAGCCCCGGAGGTCGAACAGAAGGTTACTTCGCCGGATTCAAACCTGAAGATCGTGACGGAGTTGAAGAAGTATGCCGACGGGCACGAAGCCGAGTACGGAAGATTCCCAAAGACTTTAATCTTCGCCGATAACGACATTCCGCACACGTCACACGCCGACCAACTCGTTAATGTTTGCCGCGACGTGTTCGGGCGTGGTGATTCTTTCGTGCAGAAGATTACCGGGCGCGTTGACCGCCCGCTTCAGCGCATCCGCGAGTTTCGCAACCGACCCGCTCCCGGCATCGTCGTCACGGTTGATCTGCTTTCGACGGGCGTTGATATTCCTGACCTTGAGTTTATCGTGATGCTCCGTCAGGTGAAATCGCGCATTCTATTCACGCAGATGTTGGGGCGCGGCACGCGCAAGGGCGAGAAGTTTCCTGACAAATCTCACTTCGTTTTGTTCGACTGCTTCGACGGCACGCTGCTCAAATACTTCAAAGACGCGACGGACATGACTACGGAGCCGCCGCAGACGACTTCGCGCACCGTCGTCGAGATTATTGACGACATCTGGAAGAACAACGACCGGGCTTACAATGTGGGCGCGCTCGTCAAGCGATTGCAGCGCATTGAAAAGGAGATGTCGGGCGAAGGGCGCGACCAGTTCGCGGAGTTCATACCGGAAGGCGATGTCGCCCTGTTCGCGGCAGGGCTGAAAGAGAAGATTGCTAAGGATTTCATCGAGACGATGAAGCTTCTGCGCGACGAGAAGTTTCAGAAATTGCTGACCGAGTACAAGCGCCCGCCGAAGGTGTTCGTCGTGGCGTATGACTCCAAAGACGAAGTGAGTTCCGT
>JBPCPQ010000371.1:0-8142 GCA_050999015.1 Pyrinomonadaceae bacterium
TCTTCCGCGCCGAGCCTGCCTTCGTCGTCGTCGAACGGCGAGCCGAAGCCCGGCGGCAACTCCACTTCGACGTGCGTCTCGCTTTCCTTCGGCCACAAGAGCGATGCGGCGACCGAACTGAGCAGTATCAACGCCACGACGCCCAGCGAGATGCCGATTATCGTTTGTTTGTCTATAAAGTTTGTGACGAATGATTCGGTGAGCATTTTGACGCCGACGAACGTCAGCACAATCGCCAGACCGATTTTGAGGTAGTGAAACTTTTCGACGACGCCCGCCAGCAGAAAATAGAGTGAGCGCAAACCGAGGATGGCGAAGACGTTGGAAGTGTAAACGATGAAGGTGTTCTTCGTGACGCCGAAAATCGCCGGAATGGAATCAACCGCGAACACTAAATCCGTGATTTCGACGATTACCAGCACCAGCAGCAGTAACGTGCCGGTGCGCCGTCCGTTGACGATGGTGAAAAACTTTTCGCCCTCATAGTGGCGCGTAATCGGGATGAAGCGCGTCACGAAGCGCACCAGCGGGTTCTGTTCGGGCTGAATCTCGGTCTCATCTTGCCGGAGCATTCTGAGGCCGGTGAAGACGAGGAAAGCGCCGAAGACGTAGATAATCCAATGAAAACGCTCGATCAGCGCCGCGCCGATGCCGATCATTAGGATGCGCATCACCAGCGCGCCGAGCACGCCCCAGAACAACACGCGGTGCTGGTATTTCGATGGGACTTTGAAATAGGAAAAGATCAGGATGAAGACGAACAGATTGTCCACCGAAAGGGACAATTCGATGACGTAGCCGGTCAGAAATTCAAGTCCCGTCTGTGTTCCCAGTTGCCAAAAAACGCCCGCCCCAAACACCAGCGCGAGCGACACCCAGACGGCGCTCCAGATCGTTGCTTCACGATACGTAACGGCGTGAGCTTTACGATTCAGGAGTCCCAAATCCAAGCTCAACATGAACAGGATAAAAATTGCGAAACCGACCCACGCCCAAATTGAGTATTCCATGATGACCATTAGGTATAGCACAGATTAGCAGGCAGTTGGCAGCGGGCAGAAAGCAGTAGGCAGCAGGCAGCAGACATTAGGGAGAATGCGAATCAAGGGTAGAAGATGGGCTACTCTCTCGTGTTCTTCAACCTCGTGCCTTTGCTTGCGTCTCTGCGGTTAGCGAACAGAACCTTAACCGCAGAGAGCGCAAAGGAGGCGCAGAGGTCGCAGAGATAAAGTCATTATGCCGGGTAAGTTCTTAACTCTTGATTCGCATGGAGAATGCAGAAGTAGGCCGCACCTCCGAATTTCAAATTTGAGATTTTAATTTGAAATCGAAGCTTCTGGCCTCAAATCTGAGATTTCTAATTTGACATCTCATCAACTGCTGCTCGCTGCCTGCTGCTCGCTGCCTACTGTTCCCCGGTTGCGACCGCGCGCCCCTGTCCGTTACAATCCGCTCTTTGCGGAAAGGGCTTCGTGAGCCTGACAATAGAGTTCAGACGTGTGGTGAAATTCAACTCTTGTCGCGGCAACCGACCCCGCGTTTCAAAAGCGCGCCGCATTTTTCAATCGGAAATCTAAAATCGCAAATTCTTCGGAAGGTAGTAAGTAATGCTGAAACAACTGAGCCGCCTACAGCGGACACGTAATACTGTGATTATTGTCTTTGCCATATTGATGGGATTGAGCCTCATCTTTTTTTACGCGCCGAGCCGTGACAGCGCGACCGCGTCGCCGGCGACGAGCCGCGAGGCGCTGGCTCGCGTCGCCGGGGACGAGATTACCGTCAGCGACCTGACTCGCCGCAAGGAAAGCGTTCAGCAGAGGTTCGGCGGTCAGATTAACCTCGCCATGTTCGGCGGCGACCGCCGCTTTCTCGACGCGCTGATTCAGGAGCGCATCGCGTCGCGCGAGGCTACCCGCCTCGGCCTCGCCGCTTCCGACGCTGAAGTAGCTGAAGCGATCCGCAAGCAATTCTCCGACGCTTCGGGGAAATTCGTCGGCACCGAGCGCTATAAAGAAATTGTGAATTCACAGTACGGCGACGTGACAGAGTTCGAGGAACAGATACGCGACTCAATCGCCGGCGATAAGCTACGCGCCTTCGTCACGGCGGGCGTTCGTGTTCCCGACGGGGAAGTGCAGGATGACTACGTTCGCCAGAACACGACGTTCGATCTCGTCTACGTGCCAATCGTCGCCGACCAACTGGCGAAGACAATCAACCCTTCCGACGAAGAACTGCAAAAGTACTACGAAGAGAACAAAAACGAATTTCGTATCAGCACGCCGCAGAAAAAGATTCGCTACCTGTTTGTAGATCAAGGCAAGGTCGGCGAGAAATCACAAATCTCTGACGAGGATTTGCGCAAGGAATATGACGGATTGAAGCCGGAGAATAAGCAGGCGGGCGTCCGCGCGCAGCAGATCGTGTTGAAGGTGGCGCGCCCCGAACTCGATGGCGAGGTGCGTGCTAAAGCCGAAGGCTTAGTCCAACAAGCGCGCAGCAAGGGAGCGACCGTCAGTGAGGAAGCGTTCGCCGAATTGGCGCGCGGCAACAGCGAAGACCCGGCGACGGCGAAAGCCGGCGGTGCGCTCGCCGGCGTCGTTAGAAAAAATCCGAATAAGCCCGACGACCCGCTGCAAAGCACGCTCACGATGGAGCCGGGGCAAGTCTCCGAACCCGTCAAATTCGGCAACGCTTACTACATCTTTCGGCGCGGCGATGTGGTCGAGAAAACATTCGAGGACGCGAAGACGGAACTCCTCGTATCGCTGCGCAACCGCCGCGCTTATGGCGTCGCCGCCGACATTGCGAAGCGCGCGGCTGATCGTCTTAAAGAAACGAAGGATGTCGAGAAGGTGGCCGGCGAGTTCGCCGCCGAAGCGAACATGAGCCAATCGGAGATGGTGCGCGAAACGCCGTTCGTCAAGCCCGGCGACGACGTGCCGGACATCGGCAGCTCACCGCAGTTCGAGAGTGGCATCGCGCCGCTCAACAACGCCGGCGACCTCGGCGACCGCGTGAGCATCAAGAACGGTTTCGCCGTGCCGCTACTCGTCGAGCGCCGCGATCCGCGCGTTCCCGATTTCGCGGAAGTCAGAGAGCAGGTTGTGGGGCGCGTGCGCGAGGAGCGTGCGAAGTCTCAACTCGAACAGGCCGCGCGCGACCTCGCGGCAAACGCCAACAACGCGGGCGACTTGAAGGCCGCCGCCGAACGGCTCGGCCTCAAACCCGAAACGGCGGACGCCTACAAGCTCGGAACGCCGCTCGGCCAAGCGGGCACCAGCCCCGCCGCTGACGGAGCGATTTACGCCCTCAAGGGGGGCGAGGTGACGAAGACGCCAATCAAGATTGGCGATTCATGGGTCGTCATCGGCGCGAACAAAAGAATTGACGCTGACCTCGCCGAGTTTGCCAAGCAGCGCGAACAACTCACCGAGCAGGCGCTCACCGAGCGGCGCGGCAATATGTACGAAGACTACTTGACGAACGCGCGGCAGCGCATGGAACGCGACGGTGACATCGAAGTTTATGACGACGTGCTGGCGAAGCTGGCCGCGAACGAGCCTGCTGCCGGTGCCCCGTTCCCCGGCGGCGCACCCTTCTCGATTCCGGGCGGGCAGTAAGATGTTAAGTCATAAGTAAAAAGGTAAAAGGCAAAAAGGAGAGGCTGCGAGAAGACTGTCTTCCTCTTGGGAAATTCCTTAAGCAAAAAGGGCGGCTTGCATTCGTGCAGGCAGCCCTTTGAATTTGTGATTACTTACCGTGATTGCGAAATTAAAAAACGCGCACCATCGTCGCAATATCCGTCTGCGCGAGCGCGAGGCTCAACTGCACTTCCGTGCCCTGCGCGGTGACTTTAAGACTGTCAATTGCGCTTTGCGCGAGCTTGCCTTTGTCGCCGGAGAGTTGCGAGAGAAATAGCGGAGCCAATTGCTTCAGCGCCGCGAGCGTGTCGCTCAAATTTTTGGCGTCGCCGGCGGTCGCAGTGCGCAGCACCGTCAACATGTCGAATCCATCGTTCGTGGTGCCGAGTGAGCCGTAGAATTCGCGGATCGAGGCGATGCTTTTCGCAATCTCCTCGTTACCGAGATCGAGGTTCTGCGTCAGCGCGGGCGGCACGCTGCCGCCGAAACCGATAATCGCATTCGGATTACGCCGCGCGAGCATCACCATTTCAGGACTGACGCGATTGCTCCCCGCCTGCGCGTCAATCGCGGCGCGCACACCCGCCGGGTCGCCGACCGCGAGCGTGTTCGCATCAAGCACGGCGGTCGCCATGTCGCTGATTCGCATGTTCAGCAGGCCGAACAGTTTCACTTGTTCGTTGAGGCTGTAGATGTTGATCGTCTTCCCGCCGTGTTTCACTTCCTGATACTTACCCTTTG
Organism: Pyrinomonadaceae bacterium; assembly: GCA_050999015.1. Lineage (GTDB taxonomy): Bacteria > Acidobacteriota > Blastocatellia > Pyrinomonadales > Pyrinomonadaceae > JBPCPQ01. The sequence goes on from JBPCPQ010000371.1 coordinate 4,389, forward strand.
ACGCGAGGCGACCGGCGGCGGCGAGCGCGCCCGCGTTGAACGTCCCGTTGGCGACGGCGACGACGTGATCTATTTTCGTCACACCGGCGGACGGACTGACGAACCGCGCCCCGACGGCGATGCGCTCAAACGCGCGCGCGTCAATGCCGGTGCGCGCTTTGAAGTTGTCTATCTCGGCGTTGACCTGCGCCAACTTTGCCGGGTCGCTTGCGAGCGCGCGTGGCATCGCTTCCGTCAGCAGTCGGCGCACGTCAACGAACATCACCGCGTCTGACGCCGGCAACGGAGCAATCTGCGCGGCCACCGCCGTGTCGGTCGCCGTCTTAACTTTGGTCGTGCCCGAAGCCTGACGATTCGTCTGGGCGTTCACCGCCGGTGACATGACAATCAACGCCGCCAGAAGCGTTAGTGCCGAAGCAAAAAGATTCCTCTTCATAAAATCTGATCTTAACCTTTCGTTGTGTGAAAATTGGCGGCACGTTAATTGTCATGCCCACGAACCGCCGGAAGTCGCGGGAGAGTCGTGCGCCGTTCGGATGCGTTGAGGAAGCGTAGAGTTGGCTTCAAAATCTGACAGTAAAAGGAAGCCTTCATGATCTTGTAAGTTGACACGCCGTTACCGGAGCATCCGCGTCCCAAACGCCGCAAGAATTACGCAGCCGGACGAACTTTCTCTCTCAACATTTCGGTCACAAGATCGTTAACGCCGATGCCCCGCTCCTTCGCCTGAGCCTGAAGCGCTTCCAACAGGCGATCATCCACTTCCACCTCTAAGCGCCGGCCACGCAACGCTGCTTCCACAACGACGGTTTCAAAAAACTCCGAATAATCTGTCGTGTCGTGGGTGTCCCAGAACTCTGCCGCCTCTTCATAGCTGGCGAACTCATCCGGTAATGGATCAATCTGCTTCTGCTTGTCGCTCATAGTATCTCCGCTCTGAGTTGGTCATGTCGCGCGCCGAGATGGGCAGAGCCGCACGTTCCCTTTTTCGGATGAAAAACACGATCAAAAATCTGCCTCCGTCCGTTCGTCCGTAAGCGGCGTACAAATCTTCTCCTTTAACTCGCCCCTTCTGCGCTTTGCGAACGTGTGGCTTTGCGAACAAGACTTGTTCGGCTTCATCGGTGCCAACGCCGTGCTTAGCTTCAAGTTTATCAACGAACGTGTCTCTCCAGATAATCTCACGCAATTGCATCAAGTTCACCAAGCACCAAGTATGAAATTGGTAATCAGGCGATCACGTTACCGCATTCGTGCATGACTTCCTATCAAGCAACGGCGAGGCGGATGTCGGAATCGAGTTGCAGCGAGTCGGCGTATTCGATATGAAGAACGCGCCTCGGTGCCGCCGTGCGGGCTTTCGATGAGGAGTGAATCAGCAACGGTCGCATCGCCATCACACCCCCGCGAGGAACGAGGCATTCAACAGCTTCCTGCGTTCGTGCGATGGTGAAGACCTCTTCATCCGTCAGAACGCCGGCTGTGTGCGAGCCGGGGATGACTCTTAGCGGGCCGTTCTCGCTCGTTGCCGCGTCGAGATGAATGCGCAAGGCGAGGACACGGGATAATGCCCACGCCGGGGCGTGTGCGTAAAGGACGCCGGCCTTCCGCGACCACGACACCCAGTCGGGAGATTCGACGCGCGACTCGACGGGCAGCGCCGTATCCTGATGCCACACGACGAGCCAATTCGCCCGGTCGGATTTCTCAAAGAGCGTCGCGCGAAAAGGAACGGCTCCCTCGCCGAGTGCGCGCCGCGCGATCTGAAGCAGGCGAGGGCCTGTTGCAACGGTCTTAACCGTCGGATTGTTCATCAGGTGGCGAGCACCCGCACGACCGCGCGACATCATGTTCTGCGACACAGCTTCAATAATGTCGTCACACTCACGCGCCGAGACTACGTTAGCCTCAATCCAATAACCCGCGTCAGGCATCACAGCTTTCATTTACAGCGCAGAATTAAATCACGCCGTCACACGCTCTCGACGAGCAACGCGATGCCCATCCCGCCGCTGATGCAGAGCGTGGCGAGGCCGCGCCGGGCGTCGCGGCGTTTCATTTCGTGGAGCAGCGTCGTGGTGATACGCGCGCCGGTGCAGCCGATGGGGTGGCCGAGCGCAATCGCGCCGCCATTGACGTTGAGGCGTGCGGCATCGAAGTGAAGCTCGCGGTCGCACGCGATGACCTGCGCGGCGAAGGCTTCATTCAGTTCAATCAAATCAATGTCGGAAAGGTCGATTTTCTGCCGCGCGAGCAGCGCGCGCACCGCCGGGACGGGGCCGATGCCCATCATCTCCGGCGCGACGCCCGCGAATTCGTAATCAACAATCCGTGCCTGCGGCACAATCGCGCCATCCGATTTCTCCAACGCTTCTTCACCGATCACGACGACTGCCGCCGCGCCGTCCGTGATGCCCGAAGAATTTCCGGCGGTCACGGTGCCGTGCTTGTCGAAGACCGGCGCGAGTTTGCCTAATGTTTCGAGCGACGTGTCGGCGCGCGGGTGTTCGTCGCGCGCGAACATCGTCACCTCGCCGCGCCGTCCTGTGACTTCAACGTGTACAATCTCGTTATCGAAACGTCCGCCGGCAATGGCCGCTGCCGTGCGTTGCTGTGTGCGCAGAGCGTATTCGTCCTGCTCGTCGCGCGAGATTTCATACTGCCGCGCGAGATTCTCCGCCGTCTCGCCCATCACGAGGCCGGAAAGCGGATCGAGAAATCCGTCGCGGTACATGCCGTCAACGAGTTCGCTGTTTCCCATCCGCATGCCCCACCTTGCGCCCTCGGCGTAGTAGGGAACGCGCGACATTGATTCGACGCCGCCCGCCAGCACTACCTTAGCTCGTCCGAGCATAATCTCCTGTGCGGCGAGGATGATCGCTTTCAAGCCTGAGCCACACGCCTGATTGATTGTCGAAGCGTGGACGGTCTCCGGGATGCCGGCGCGATACGAGATTTGGCGCGCGACGTTCGGCCCGCCCCCAGCCTGCCGCGCCGAACCCCAGATCACTTCCCGCACGTCGTCGACACTCACGCCGGCACGCTTCAGACTCTCCGCCGCAACAATTGCCCCAAGCTCAGCGGCGGTTATTTCGGCCAGTGCGCCGCCGAACCTCCCGATGGGCGTCCGCACCGCGCCGGCAAGGTAGATGTTCTTCATTACTTCGCTTCCTTGATTCTAAAAATAGAACACAGAACTCAGAATACAGGAGACAGAATAAAAAGGCGGCAACCACTTTGATTCTGTCTTCTGTCTTCTGTGTTCTGTATTCTTTTTGATGTTAGCATACGCGCCGTCCGGCACTCACGAGTTAGGCAACAGGCTCACGATACGCTCTACCGTTCTACTCAACCGCATCACTTTTATGATGCAAAGCCTCACCGATTCGGATCACATTGAGAACGCGCGAAAAGACATCGCGCGACTGCTCGACGCGCGCGGCGAATGGTTCTGCACAGTTTTGGCGCGCGGACATCGGCGCGGCGGCGCGGCAATCGCGTTGCGTAGGGGCGAGTGGGAAGTGAGCGCGGCGCACGGCAGCCTGCTCTTTTCGGTGTGGAGCGAAGAGGGCATCCGTGTGTGGCGCGTGAGCGGGTGGGAATGGACGGGCGAAAAGCTTCTGCTCGAAGCGACGCGGCGGATGGGCGCAGAGCGCGCGACGCTTGAGCTTGTGCCGCGCGCTTCGGCGAGCGCCGCGCTCGAAGCATTGACCGCCGCGCGCCTCGTTGCCGCTCGCCAACTTGCGGCGCTCAT
>JBPCPQ010000434.1:0-5135 GCA_050999015.1 Pyrinomonadaceae bacterium
TATCCGGCGCTCGGCGCGTCGGCGATCTTTCGCGCGGCGCGTCTTGTCGCGCGCATCGAAAAGATTGCGGAAGCGTTGAAGTCCGCGCACACGCACGAAGCATTCGACCCACCGCACACGACCGTTAACGTCGGCCTCATCAACGGCGGCACGGCGAAAAACATCCTCGCCGGCGAGTGCCGCTTCACGCTCGAATGGCGACCCGTACCGAATCAAAAGCCGGAGCACGTCGTTAATTTAATCGAAGAAGAAATCGTGCGGCTGCGCGCGGAAGACGAGAGTTTTGAATGTGAGATCAAAGTCACACGGCTTGACGGCGGAATTGAGACACCCGCCGATTCGGGACTCGTGCGCGCGATGGAAGACGCGACAGGCAAGCGCGCGGGCGCGGTCGCGTTCGGAACCGAAGCGCCGCAGATGAAGCAACTCGGCGCGGAGCCAATCGTCTTCGGCCCCGGCAACATTCGCGTCGCCCACCGCACCGGCGAGTTCGTGCCCGTCGAAGAATTGCGCGAATGCGCCTTGATTCTCGCCCGGATGATCGAGCGTTTCTGTGTGGCAGAGCGAAGCACTTAAGGTCGTGCCCCGTCGTGTCTTGATGGTGCGCGACGGTCTCTCGGTTAATGTCTCACGCGGGTCAGCGTATTACGCGCACGTCCCTCTCGCTGACAATTCTCCAGCCTTCTCCCGTCTTTGCCCACTTTAGTTCTTGCATCACCTCGCCGCGACTCATCCGGCTACCCTCGATGTTGTATTGCTTGCGGAATCGCATCACGGCTCGGCGCCCTTCGCGGTCGTAGGTAATATCAGGGTCGCCGACGGTCACGTTGACGAGGCTCGCTCGCTCCGCGAGGCGCTTTTTGTCTTCCCTTACGGCTTGCCGTGAAAAATTTTTCCGTAGGTAATACCGTTCCACCACCGGGGCATAGAAGGCCATCTGCTTGGCGACGTCCTGTGAATTAGTTGTCGCCACCCAGTCGGCGAGCGCCGTCTTGAGCGCTCCCTGCTGATCGTCTCGCGGCCCGCTCTGGGCGGGTGAGTCAATCTCCGTTTCGTTAGCGACGCCCCCTGACTCTCCGTCGGAAACGCCCGGCGGCGTAATCGCGCCCGGCGTGTTGATCGTGCCCGGCGAATTGTCCAAATCGGACGAGGCCGGCGTCGCCTCCTCCGGCGCATCGAGAATCGGAGACGCGGTGGCTGTTGAATCCGGGGTCGCGCCCGTAGCCGCCACACCGTTCGCCGCGCGTTGTTCTTCCGGCCTGCGCGACGCACCCCATAGCAACGCACCGAGGGCAAGCGCCAGCAGCGCGGCGAGTCCCGCGTAAATGAGTGTCTCTCGGCGGGGGTGACCGCGCTCGGGATGCGGCGCGACAACGGAAGTTTGCCCGATGCTCGCTCCGCGCCTCTCGTCCGTCGTCGCCGTTTGAAACACACGTTCTTCGCGCGCGGCGACGGAGGCTTGCGGCGGGACGGGCGGCACAGTCTGTGCCGGAATCCGCGCCGGAATCCGCACCGGAATCGGGCGCGATTGGACGGCACCCTCGTCGGGCACGGTCGTCGTCTTATCTGTGGTTCGTGCGATCAGCGTCGCGTCTTCGTCGTATTCTTCTGCGAATTGTTTGAAGCGTTCGAGGCTTGCTTCCAACTCAGTTGCCGGCTCAACGCCGAATAATCCCGCTCCGCCCGCCCCCGCCGATTGCTCCGTAAACAACACGCGCATCAAGACGGTGCCACGCCGAGTCTCCTCAAACTCCGTTCTGACTTCCGCGTTCGCGCCTCTACCCGCCGCGCGCCATGCGATATGTTGAGGCGGCCCGGAAGATGTCACTTGAGCCTCCCAATCAATTGCCGATTCTGACGGCTCACTCCGCGCCGACTTTAAAAGCGCGCGGCGGTCGTCGAGCAGTTCGACCTCTCGCACGGTCGTCATCCAACGCGGGAGATTCTCGAATCTGCCGAACAGGTTGAAGATGCGTTGCGATGGGGCGTTGATCTCAATCCATTTTTCGATTGTTCTTGCCATATATGTCACCCACTGCAATTCATAACGGCGGCGGCCACAACCGGGAGAATCTCGAAGCTACATTCGAGGAAACTCCGGTTGTGGCCGCCATCTTCGAGCCGACCGACCGCGCTCATGAGTGAAGGGCCGAAACCGCGCCGCGCGCGCCGCCACACAACTCAACTCACGTCGCGGGGTAACGCCGCGCTACCAAAAGCGGCTTTCTACGCGCTGCCCCTACCCTTCGCCCTCTTGTCACTTTGAATGTCAGGCCTCAGTTCTTCCACCTCGACGTCGGTGCGACGCACGGTGTCGCGAATTGTCTCGGTGCGCTCCGCGACTTCTTTGCCGACGACGACTTCCTCAACCACACGCGCTTGCTTATTCACCACCACCTCTTCGGCCCGTTCGGTGATGTCTATTGTGCCTTCGCGGAAGGCTTGCAGATCGGCGTCTGTAACCAAGCGGTTCACCGGGCGGCGCTCAACCCTCACACGCTCTTCGCGGAGCCGCACAACTTCCTCGACGGGCCGCTCGATGACGTGACTGCGGACACGCACGCCGCCGCGTTCCACTTCGCGCTTCCCGACCTGCAACTCTTCCTCGATTACGGGCAAGGTCTGCACATCGTCCGCATAATTGGCGGTGCCCTGACGCACACCCGCGCTCGCGCCGGAACTGACACCCGCGTCCACGTCCGCGCCGTAACGATCCATGACGGCTGTCGCCCGGTGGGCTATCTCGTCACTGTCGGCGTCAACCGTAACGACCACACCGCCCCGGCTGACCGCGTCCGAGTAGTACGTTGACTGAGCGGCATTGCTGTCACCGAAAAGCGACCTGAAAAAGTTAGTAATCGAGTCACCGACCCCGGTGCCGGAATGCGCCGACCTACTACGGTCGGCAGCGTCAACTTCCGTCGTCCCTTCCGGGCCGTAACTATTCGACGTGATTCCGATGTCCTCGCGCGAAATGCCGATGTTGATTAGTTCTCGCACGGCTTCTCGCGCTTCAGTGTTGTTACGAAACATTCCGATAACTGTTTTCGCCATCGCTCATTCTCCTTGTTTGTTAAATGATTATGATTCGCCCCGAAACCACGTCGGGAAACTGTTAAAGTTCGACACCTCGTTCTGCCCGCGCTTCGTCACCTCGCTGTGTCTCTTGGCCTTCGAGCCGTTCGATAATCGCCTCCTCGCTGCGGAGCGTCACTGATTGGGGATTACGCCCCTCGAACTGTCTCACCGAGATGTGCAATTCCTCCTTTAGCATCAGACGCTTTTCCGTGACGATTACCTCCTCCAGCAACGGCACGATCATCGTGTCACCCTCGTAGCGCACCGGCACCGGCCCGTCCACGATTCGGTTGACCGCGACGCGCCGGATGTCGGCCTCTTCCTGAAGCAGCGGCTCGTCAACAACTTCTTGACGCTCGCGCACGGTTTTTGTGATCCGCACCCGCGCCGTCTCGACCTCGCGCTTTTCGACGCTCAACTCCTCTTCGATGAGCGGCACCACGAGGAGGTCACGCGCCGGTTGAGTCTTTTCAGGAGTCGTCATATGGTCTGGGCCGGGCTTTTCTAATTCAGTTATGCTGATCGGCAGAAAATACCCGCCTTCCTTTCTCGGCACCAACACGCCGGTCGGGACAATCACCGCCCGGCCGTCCTCCAGCCGCACCAGCACTTGCTCCCCGTCGCCATCGAACGGCGGCCCGGCGGAAACATCAATCGTGCCCCGCACGCCGTTCTTGTCGGTTACATGCAATTGATCGGTTCGGCTCATTATCGCCTCCCGGCGAGTGCGCTCGCGCCGGCCAAGTGTCCGGTAACAGTCATTCTCAAACTGTTGCGGCTTTCTAAAATCGCGCGAAGACAAATCACCTTCGTTTGACGTGTTCGTATTTCGATTCTTCTAATGGTTGTGATTGAACATATACATGTTGTGTGCCACGCACGCAGATGCCTTCCCAAAATTGACCGCTCGCCGCCCACTTTCCTTTAATCTTGCGGCGACGGAATATAATCACAGGATTTCTCGGTGGAGCACTTTTCGCAATTCCTGCGCGGACTTCCCCAACTTCCTACTGAAGTTTTGCCGCCACCGTCCCCTAACCGAACGCTCACATGCGGGGCGTCGCTGGAGCGCCATTCTAATTTTCTGTTATTCACCAGTGTCACCCGCTCACGAAAGAATGACGGCGATTGTTGCGGGTTGAAAACGATGGGGCTGCGATGACCACCCTCGCGGGCGGTGGATGGTGCGACACTAACTCGACTTAAGTGATGAGGGATGCCCTTTGGATTTTAGAACGTAAGGCGCGGAGGTCTGTACGCTTGTATGCGGTTCGGGCATACTGTCCTGGAAGTTACCGCTTAGCGCTCGGCTTTTACCTAAACTCAGGCATCCTCGCCGGAGAGTCGAAGCATCTTCATTTCGTTCGGTAAACAACCATGAATAACCGTAATTTCTTACCGCCGATTCTTATTCTTTTCTTGTGCGCGCTACTCGTTGGCGGCGGCATCTTCGCGCCGGGAGTCGGCGCGCAGACTCAAGCGCCGCTCACGAACGAGGAGTTCGTGCGACTCCTGCGGCAACTGCCCGCGCGCCCTTCAATGAAGGATGATCTTATCAATGAGATACGGCAGCGCGGCATCGGCTTTCCGCTGACGAGCGGCCTGCGCTCGCTCGTGGCGACGAAGAGCGGTAACGACACGCTTCTCCGGCGCACGCTCGAAGAAGCGGAGCGGCGGAGAGTCAACCCCGCCGCATCAGTCTTACCGTCCGAGGCCGAGGCGCAGAACGTGTTGGCACAGTCGCGGGCGGCGACGCTCGCGGCGGTTGAAGCGATGCCGGATTTCGTCGTCAAGCAGCAGATCGTCCGTTCCGTCGCGCGCGGCACGACGCAGAACTGGCGCGTCGCGGATCGTCTGACCGTCGCCGTCAGTTTCCGCGCGAGCGCCGGCGAACAATATCGCGTGCTCGCCGTCAACGGCCTCCCGTCGGGAACCGAGACGCAGGAGCGCGGAGATTATTCCTCGCTCGGCGGCTCAAGCTCGACGGGCGAATACGTGTCGCGGCTCGCGCGCCTCTTCGCCGACGAGAGCAAGACGGATTTCAAAGCCGTTGACAC
>JBPCPQ010000489.1:0-10700 GCA_050999015.1 Pyrinomonadaceae bacterium
TTCCGTTCTCCTCCGGCTTGTTTCCTTCCTGCGCTTCAGGAGTCAATCTTTATGCGCCCTCCAATCCCATTCGCATTTTTGCCTCTCGCATCGTTGCGCTGGCAATAGCTTCTGCACGCTCGCGGCCATCGGCGAGAATGCGATGCAATTCCTCATCGCTGATTTCCGCGACGCGCTCCTGAAACGGCTTCAGGAATTCGATGGTCGCCTCGGCCACGTCGGACTTCAGTTGCGCGTAACCCTTGTCGGCGAAATGTGCTTCAACCTCGTCGGGCGTCTTTCCAGTCAACAATTGAAAGATCGAAAGAAGATTGGTAATCGCCGGGCGCGAGTTATCAAACCGAATCTCGGTGCCGGAGTCGGTGACGGCGCGCTTGAACTTGCGGCGGATCGTGTCGGCGTCATCCATCATCGTGATCGCGCCGTTCGCGTTCTCATCTGACTTCGACATTTTCTTCGTCGGATCGTCGAGCGCCGAAATCAACGCGCCGACTTTCGGAATGTACGGGTCGGGCACGCGAAACACTTCGCCGAAATCGCGGTTGAAGCGAACCGCGATGTCGCGCGTCAATTCGAGGTGCTGCTTTTGATCGTGGCCGACGGGGACGAGGTCAGTTTGATAAAGCAGAATATCGGCGGCCATCAAGACCGGGTAGTTGAGCAGGCCGGCGGCGACGTTTTCGCGCGCCTTTTTCGCCTTATCCTTGAACTGAGTCATCCGCTCAAGCTCGGAGATGCGCGTCACGCCGTTCAGAAGCCACGACAACTCGGCGTGCTCTTTGACATCCGACTGGACGAAGACGGTCGAAACTTTCGGGTCAATGCCGGCGGCGAGGTACACGCGCGCCAGTTCCTTCGTCTTGGCCGCGAGCGCCTTCGGGTCTTGCGGAGTGGTAATCGCGTGCAGGTTGACGATGCAGAAAAAACTTTCGTACTCGTACTGCAACTCGACCCAGTTGCGCAAGGCTCCGAGGTAATTACCGATGTGAAGATTGCCGGTCGGCTGCGCGCCACTGAAAATACGCTTAGGCATGTCTATCGTGGAATCGAAACGATGAGGGAAATCCCTTCAAAATTTTAGAGCCTTACTAAATAAAAGATGAAACTGGCGACGGGGCTGAAGATCGCGTCGAACAAGCCGAAGTAAATCGCTGCCATCAGAATCAGAAATCCGTACTGCTCAAGTGTTCTTAAAATCGGCTGCATGCTGGCCGGCAAGAACGTCTCTAAGATTTTACTTCCGTCGAGAGGAGGAAACGGCAACAGGTTAAAGACGGCGAGAGATGCGTTCATCATCAGGGACATAATCAGCAGTAGAGAAACCGGCTCGGCCACTGATTCGCCTATGCCGCCGCTCGCCAAAAACCCGGTGAGTTGTGCGGCCTTGATAATGATGAGCGCACAAATTGCGATTAGCAGATTCGCCAGAATCCCCGCGACGGAAACCATCACATTCGCCGTGTCTTTATTTCGCCAACGGAGCGGATTAACTGGCGTCGGTTTCCCCCACCCGATCAGCGGAATTGCGCCGGCGGCTCCGCCGATGCTTCCGAGCACGAACCCGGCAATCGGAATCAGCAGCGTGCCAATCGGGTCGGTGTGCGATACGGGATTGAGCGTGACACGCCCGAGCAGGTAGGCGGTATCGTCTCCGAATTTGTATGACATCCACGCATGCGCCGCTTCGTGCGCCGAAATCGCAAACAGCAGCACGACCATATAGATGATTAACCGGCCAATATCGAGTTCAGACATCTTGTTTACACTATACTTTACAGAGAGTTGATGGCGAAAGTTTGCGAAAGCGGCATGCTAACTTCAGCGACGACAAAAGCGTTTTGATCATCAAGAACCAATTACCCCTCGACCGCTCATTCCTTAATTCAGCAATGTTCCGTAAATCCCGAGCGGCAAACTGTAAATTGCTTCGTTCGTCGCCACCGCCATGTCACCCGTTGCGCTGAAGGCGAGGCCGACGACGTTGACTCCGGCGACGACCAGTTGCGCGTCAGTGCCGTCCGGCGAAATGCGGACGATGCCGCGCCGCCCCCGCAACGATGCCGCGACGTAAAGATTTCCGCCGCGATCAAAGGCGAGACCTTGCGGCCTGCCGAGGCCGCGATAGAAAACTTCCGCGTCTCCGTCTCGATCAATGCGCGTCACCGCGTCGAACGAAGAAACGGTCGGGCCGGTGACGTACAGCGCGTTGTCAGGGCCGAAAGCGAGATGATATGCCGCCACCGACGGCTCAAGGCTCGCCCACTCTTCAGCCTCCCCGATGCCGTTGACGCGATGGATCGTGCCGCTGCGGTCGCCGACGTACATCAGACCCTCACGGTCGAACGCCAGCCCGGTCGCGACGCCGAGATTTTTAGCGAAAGCTTCCACGTCATCAAACGGTGTCACGCGGTACACGGTGCCGTCCATCCGGCTCGTCACGAACATCTGCCCGCTCGCGTCGAAAGCGATGCCCGTCGGGTTGACGATCTCGCCGTGCATTGTCGAGAGTTGGCCGTCGGCGTCAATGCGAAGAAGCGACACCGGCATGCGCTGCCCGCGTGAGCCGGAACGTGTGACGTACAACGATCCGTCTTCGGAATCGAACGCCGGGTTGGCGACAAGGTGAAGATCGTCAGCTAGTTTCGCGCCGACTGTCATTGTGGCCCCGATGCCGCGCGTGGCATCCCCCTTCGTCAACGTCACCTCAACGACGTGCCCGCCGTCCAACTCCGGCACAATGGCGAGCATGCGGCGCGGTGAGGCTCCGACGAGCCACGCACGCTCGTCCCCAAACATTACACGACACGAACGAACATCTTCCCGGTCTAAACCTTCACACTCAATGACGACCTCGCCGCCCGCGATGCCCGCCGCCGGGTCAATTCGCACTACCCGCCCCGCTCCGCTCATTCATCATCTCCGTTCAAAATGTTCTGAAGATGGCAACTCGCCGCGCCCCGCCGAAGCAACGAGGTCAGAAAAGCGACCTCAAAATCGTCGTTCCAACTCCCCGCGCTTCACAGCTTGACAGCGACCGATTGCCGAAAGTTAAATGCCAGTAAGTCTTAATCATACGACGGTCTTACAAGACCTGTCTATGTGGTGCTCGCCGCGTCGGGAGCGGCGGAGTATCATGATTGAGAACGGTCAGAATTGCCGCGCGATGTGTGGTGAACGGAGGAACAAAAGATTAACACGGTACACGGTAATACTCAGGGTTTGAAGCCCAACCAATTGCGCCGCATCGAGAAGCTATATACGCGGCGCATCGCTCCGCAGCAAATCGTGACGCCGGAATTCGCGCGGCAGTTGACCGAACTCTCACACGAAACCCGGCGGCAAATCGGCGCGCTGATTGACCGCAAGGGTTACGTCGAGTATATCGTCGTCGGCGACGCGCGGCGCATCGAGTTGCCCGATTTGAAAAGAACGCGCGTCGCCGCTGACCGCTTTCGGGGCTTGCGCTGCATTCACACGCACTTGCGGGGCGAAGAATTAACGCAGGACGATCTCGCCGATCTCGCGCTGCTGCGACTCGACCTGATGGCCGCCGTTGACGTTGACGAGCGCACGGGTCTGCCGGGCGTAGTGCGCGCGGCGCACCTTCTCCCGATTACCGCCAGTGAAGTTGACACGAACGGCGACGCTAACGCTTACGCCTACATCGAGCCGCAGATTCCATCGCAGCTCGACGTGGACTTCATCTCGCTGATTAACTCACTCGAAGAGGAAATGGCGCGCAACCGCCGCACGGCGCGTAAAGCCGAGGCGCGCGACCGCGCGATTCTCGTCGGGGTGACAACCGGTTCGCCCTCCGAAGCGGAAGAATCAATGGCCGAGTTGCGCGAGTTGGCTTCGTCGGCAGGGATAGTCGTGCTCAACGAGATCATTCAGCGCCGCCCGACGATAGACCCGCGCACCGTGCTCGGTCGCGGTAAGCTCGAAGAATTGATTGTCCGCGCGCTCAGGCTCGGCACCGACCTGATCGTGTTCGACCGTGAGTTGCAACCGGCGCAGGTGCGCTCGATCTCCGAAGCGACTGACCTGAAAGTGATTGACCGTGCGCAACTCATTCTCGACATTTTCGCGCAACGCGCCCAGACCCGTGACGGTAAGATTCAGGTTGAGTTGGCGCAGTTGAAGTACCTGCTGCCGCGTCTCGTGGCGGGGCATGATTCGGCATTTTCGCGTCTGGCAGGTGGCATCGGCGGACGAGGCCCCGGCGAAACCAAACTTGAGACCGACCGTCGCCGCGTGCGCGACCGCATCAATCGTTTGGAGAAAGCGATTGAGACGCAACAACAACGACGGCACGAGCGGCGTAAGGAAAGGACGCGACGCGAGTTGCCAATTATCTCGATTGTCGGCTACACCAACGCGGGTAAATCAACGCTACTAAACGCTCTCACGTCCAGCAGTGTCCACGCCGAACAACGAATGTTTGCGACGCTCGACCCGACTTCACGGCGCTTGCGTCTGCCACGCGAACAGGACGTAATTATCAACGACACCGTCGGCTTCATCCGCGATTTGCCGCCTGATCTCCTCGCGGCGTTCCGCGCGACGCTCGAAGAAATAGATGACAGCGACCTTCTCATCCATCTGGTTGACGCCTCAAACTCTCGCTGGCAGCAGCAACTCGATTCGGTCGAAAAAATTCTGAACGAACTGGGCCACACCTCCGTTCCGCGTCTCACCGTCTTCAACAAAGCCGACCTCGCCGATGCGCAATCAATCGAGGCGATTCTGCGTCAGGCCGCACAGGACGGCGAGCGTGAATGCCTCGCCGTTGCCGCCACTAATCCTTCAACACTCCGTCCGATGCTTGAACGCATCGGCAGCATGCTGGCGAGAGACCTGACCTTCAGTTAGCCGCGTCGTTGCGTTCAGAAGCGCCCGCGCAGTTTTGTAAAAGTTGCTGTGAGGTCTTCCGGGATAACGCGCGTCTCGCCGACGGTGGTCATGAAATTGGCGTCGCCCATCCAGCGGGGCATGATGTGGAGATGAATGTGATCGGCCACTCCCGCACCCGCCGCCTTGCCGATGTTCATTCCCAAATTGAATCCGTGAGGCTGGTAAACTTCCCGAAGAATTGTCTGGCAAGTCTTGGCGAGAGACATCAATTCGCCGGTCGTCTCGGCAGACGCGGCATCGAGATCAGGAGTATGCTGATACGGTACGATAAGAAGATGACCGCTGATGTAGGGATAGATATTAAGGACGATGTAATTGTGTTGCGCGCGGTGAAGGATGAAGGCCGCGTCGTCATCGCTCGTGTCGCGCAAAGAGCAGAAGATGCAGGATGAATCGCCAGACTGGTGACCGCTTGCTCCTTTGATATAAGCGTACCGCCAGGGTGTCCACAACCTGTCCACAAGTTTTCACCCGCGCGACTTCATGAAGACTTAAACGACCGACGGCGTCTGGCTACTGTCCGGCTCACCGTTACCACTACTGCCGCCGCCCTCGGGCTGTCCGAAAGCCGACGCTTCGTCTGAGGTGAAGCTCGATTGCGACGTTGAAAGGTTTCCTTCCGCTCCGAGCGCGGCGGGAGAGCTACCGTCTTCATTAATCAGCTCTTTCAATTCTTTGCCGGGTTTGAAATACGGCACACGCTTGGCAGGAATGTCTACGGGGTCGCCGGTCTTGGGGTTGCGCCCACGCCGCGCCCCGCGCTCGCGCACGCGAAAACTGCCGAACCCACGCAACTCAATCTTCTCACCCTGATTCAGAGTGTCAATGATGCTCTCAAAGACAATTTCGACAAGACGCTCCGCGTCCTTTTTGGTCAACTCGGCTGCGCGCGCAACGTCTTCGACCAACTCCGCTTTTGTCATAAGGTGATTACCTCTCGCTCCGGCAAAAAAGGCGTTCGCTCTTCACAGCAACAATTCTAAGGGATTTTGAAAAGCCTTCGGGGATATTGAAGAACAGCTAGTAAAGTAACAGAAACAACTCACCGCTCGCAAGGCGAAAGGCATATTAGCCAACAATTAGGAGTAATGGGGAGAGCCTATGTTGATTTGAACTGTAGTATCCCCAATGGTAATTTTTGAGAGTGAGAGATGCGCAGGATATGTCAGACCGAGAGCGGTAGCGACCACTCAATTGCGGATTGGCAAAGCAGTTCGTCTTTAATCCGCAATCCACAATCCGCAATCGGTACGCCCCGTCGCTGCCGCTCCGGGTACTGACGCTCGGCATCACTATCGCATGATGCGTTTATCAGAACACCGTTCACCCAATAGTTGAAGCCCCGCGCGTTGCTTCCAATTGAACCAACGCGCGGGGCTTCGATGTTTGACCGAGCCTCAATTAGCGCTCGCGGTCGTCGTCCGAAGAATTGCCGGACGTACTTCCGAAAAAGTCAGCTAACTCACCGAGCGACGCCATGCCCCCCCCGGCTTCGGAAGAGTAGGTGCGCGTGTCAACGATAGGCTCGTCATGTGCGGCGGCGCGCGCTGAAAGGCCGACCTTTTTGCTCTCCGGTTCGATGCGCAGGATTCTAAATTCCATCTCCTGACCGACCTGCACGATGTCTTCGGGTTTTTCAACGCGCTCCTCCGAAAGCTCGGAGACATGGCACAGTCCTTCCAGACCTTCGTCCAACTCGACGAACGCGCCGAAGTTGGCGAACCGGGTGATGCGTCCTTTAACCAAGTCGCCCGGCTTGTGCTCGGAAACGAAACGATCCCACGCGCTCGGCTCGGTGTCTTTGATGGAGAGCGAGAGCCGACGATTCTCGGTGTCAATGTTGGTGATGACGGCATCAATCTCCTGACCCTTTTTGAGCACCTCGCCCGGATGCTTGATGCGCTTGTTCCACGAGATGTCGGAAACATGCACCAATCCGTCAACACCGTCTTCGACCTCGATGAACGCGCCGAAGTCCGTCAGGTTGCGCACGCGCCCCGAAACGCGCGAGCCGACTTGGTAGCGCTCGCGTAGCGTCGCCCACGGATTCGACTGCACTTGCTTCATCCCTAAGCTGATACGGCGGGCCTTTGAATCAACGCCGAGCACCTCAACGTCAACGGTGTCGCCGGGGTTGACGATTTTGCTCGGGTGCTTCATGCGCTTCGACCAACTCATCTCGGAGACGTGGACGAGACCTTCGACGCCGGATTCAAGTTCGATGAATGCGCCGTAGTCGGTGACGCTGGCAATCTTGCCCTGAAGGCGTGTGCCGGGGATGTAGCGTTCGACGACGCTCTCCCACGGGTCGGGAAGAAGCTGTTTGTAACCGAGAGAGACGCGCTCGCGTTCGCGGTCGAACTTCATCACCTTGACCTGCACGTTCTCACCGACTCTGAACAACTCTCCCGGATTCTGTAGGCGACCCCACGACATATCCGTCACATGGAGTAGACCGTCAATGCCGCCGAGGTCAACGAACGCTCCGTAGTCGGTGAGGTTCTTGATTTGTCCCTCGACGATGATTCCCTCTTCGAGATGATCGAGAGTCTCTCCCTTGCGGCCTTCGTTCTCCTCGTCGAGCACCGCTTTGCGCGACAACACAACATTCGAGCGCTTACGGTTGAGCTTGATGACTTTGGCCTCGATCTCCTGGTTGCGCAGCGATTCGAGATTGCGCACCGGGCGCGTGTCAACCTGCGAGCCGGGAAGGAAGGCCGCCACTCCGTCAACGTCAACGCGCAAGCCGCCCTTGACGCGCTCAATGATGCGCCCCTTGATCGGCGTGCCGTCGCGGTAAGCCGCCTCAAGGTCGTCCCACGCGCGCATGCGAACCGCGTCGGCGCGGGACAGAATCGGCACGCCCTCCTGCGACTCCATGCTCTTGATGAGCACTTCAACCTCGTCACCGCGCTTCACGGTTATCTCGCCGTTCTCGGTGAACTCTTCCTGATTAACGATTCCTTCGGATTTGAAGCCGAAGTCAATCACGACTCCGCGCTCGGTGATGCCGACGACCGTTCCGCGAACGACCGAGCCTTCCTGAAACGCGGCCTGCTCCTGCTCGTACTGATCGAGCATTGCGCCGAAGTCGAAATCACCGCCGCCGCCGCGCGGCTCGTCATCATCATCGTCGTTCTGCCGCAAGACACTCGTCGAAGTCGCAGCGGGCGCGGGCGCGGTTGAAGCGCCTGACGAAGTGGCGGTTGAGGAAGATTCGGCGCGAGTTGAGTTACTCGCTTCTGGAGACTGGCTCTGCGCCCCAGTCTGAGGTTGATCATTACCGGTTACGCCGTCAGTCGGCTTAGTTTCTTCAGTGGACATGCAAACTCCTGTCGGTTTCCTCCCTGTCGTCGCGGCGCGTCATAGAGCATTCACGCCACACCCGGCCACCTAATCACCAGAGACATTTTCGCGCGCCCGAAACGTGTAAAGTCATCTTCGTGTTTCGGGCGGACGCCGCCAGCCTTCGTGACAATTGGTGATTGGTCGGATGCGAATGATGATGAGGCGGGGATGCGAGCCTTAGTTAAGCTGGAAAAAGAGGCGTTTGATTGTTTCAATTTCCGTCCGTGCCCGAGGATCACCCGCGTGATCCGCCAACCACCGGCCATTTGACCAGGTAGGGGGGCAATTTACACGCCCGCACGATAGTGTGTCAAGGCATTATGAGACATGGAAATACGTGATTACGCATCGCACCCTCACCTTTGACCTAATTGAGTTAGCGATCTCATTCTGAACTGTCGCCGCACGTAAGCCGACAACTAACACAAGAAATAATGCCGCCGGAGAGACTGTTCTCTCCGGCGGCATTGTTTCTTCAACTCGTTGTTTGAGTAATACATGCCTCGACCTGCAACGCTGCGTCCGCTTATTTGGTGAAAGAGGTCACGGCGGAAGAAGCGGTTGTGCTTTCACCTCGTCTTCTGGCGACAAGGACGCCGGCTGAGGGTGAGCCGACGAAAATCTTGCCGGGGTCATTGGCGTCTAAGGCGAGCGCCCAAACGCGACGGCTTGGCAAGTCCGGGTCAAGCCGCTGCCATGTTATGCCCGCGTTAGTTGTGCGGAAGACGCCGCCGCCTTCCCGCAGGTTGAGAGAAATACTAAGCCCTCCCATCTCGTATGCGTTGCCGACAAAAATCTCGTTCGTGTTTTGCGGGTTGATGACGATGCTCGTAAAGCTGCCGAGCGGTAAATCGCCGCCTCGCCGCATCCACCGCTCGCCGCCATCGTGTGTGAGATAAAAAGTCTGCGTCGTGCCGACGTAGATGTGTGTCGGGCGCTGCGGGTCTTGCTCGATGACATTGATGGGAGCCTCGCTCTTGATGCCCGCCACCCCCTGCCACGTCTCGCCGCCGTCGCGCGAAACAAGGACGCCGGAAGTTGAGGTGCCAGCCCAGACCGTTTTCGGAGTCTGCGCGCTCGTCGAAACACACAACGTCCGAGAGTCTATACCCTCACCGAAAGACATCAACTTCCAACCCTGCGCCAAGTCGTAACTGCGATACAAGCCGCTGTTGGTCGCGGCGAGAATCGCCACACGTCCCTCATCATCGGGGAAAGTGTAGGTGAGCGCATTGATCGTGTCGGTGAGCACGGGCGGCGCTTGCATTGCCAGTTTAGCGCCGTCGAGGCCGAGCGCGGTGAGCGTCACGGCATCGAGTTTGCCGGAGAGCGGAAGGCGCTTGGCTGCCTGAAACTTCCTGACGGCGGCGATTGTGCGAGTGCCGGCCTGTCCGTCCACCACGCCTACATCGTAGCCGGCGAGTTTCAGTGCTTCTTGTGCGCGCTTCACCGTTTCGTCCGAAGTCTTCGGCACAACGGCCTCCGCGACCGGCGTCGGCACGGGTTCTGTTGAAGTGGCGGCGGTGCCGCGACGCTTGCCCTTCGCCGTTTTCTTTTTAGGTTCCGGCGCGGTGACGGGTGCCCACGACGCGCCACGATCAATCGAACGATACATGCCGTAGTTGGTGCCGAGATAGATGATATTGGCGTCGCCCATGTCTTGCAGAATCGAATACGCGATGAGGCGATTCGGCATGTTGCGGTTGGAAACCTGCCACGTTTCGCCGCCGTCGTCGCTGACGAAGAAATAGCCGCCGCCGGTGGCGGTGTTGATCGTCGCCGCGTAGACGCGGTTCGGATTCTCCCGGTCGGGCATAATCGAGTACGCGCGGCGTCCGCTGTAACCTTCGTTGCTCGGCGTGAATGACTTGCCGCCGTCGCGCGAGATCATCACGCCGTAGTTGTTCGTCCCAATGTAAACCGTATCGGGATTTTTCGGATGCACCGCGATGGCGTTGATCTCGAAGTTTTGCCGGCTGGTCGTGACGCGCCAATCGTCGCCGCCATTCGCTGAGAGCCAGAAGCCTTCAGTAGTGCCGGCGAAAATGACTTGCGGCTTCAAGGGATGCTGGAGAATAGCGCGCGTGCGCCGCGACTGTGAAGGAATGCCGTTGACCTTGCGCCAGTTCGCTCCCGCGTTCTTCGTCTCGTAGATACCGCTGCACGCCGAGGCGATGACATGATCGGGATTCTGTGCATCAATCTCAATGGCGAACACGTCGGAGTCGTCAATCATGCCGGTCTTGATGATGTTCCACGAATTGCCGCCGTCGGTCGTCTTGTACGGCAGATACCACGTGCCGGCGTAAATCACTTCGGGGTTGCGCGGATCGACCGCGAGCGATTCGACGTTGATGAGGCCGGGCGTCGCGGAGGTCGGCAGTTGTTTCCACGTCTCGCCCGCGTCCGTCGTGCGGAAGATGCCGCGATTCGTTCCG
>JBPCPQ010000357.1:0-6509 GCA_050999015.1 Pyrinomonadaceae bacterium
TCGACACGACCGGCTCGATGTCCGGTTTAATCGAAGGCGCGAAGGCGAAAATCTGGGGCATCGTCAACGACGTGATGCAAAATTCGTCGCGCCCCGCCGTGCGTATCGGCCTCGTGGCCTACCGCGACATCGGCGATCAATACGTCACGCAGGTTTTGCCTCTGACCGATGACCTCGACAAAGTTTACGTGACACTGATGGATTATCGCGCCGAGGGCGGCGGCGATGAACCGGAAAACGTGCGGCGCGCACTCGCCGACGGTGTTCACAAAGCCGGATGGTCGCCGCAAAACTCCGGGCAAACTGCACAGGTCATCTTCCTCGTCGGCGACGCCCCGCCACATGATGATTACCAAAACGAACCCGACATTCTTACTACGACAGCCGAAGCCGTGAAGTCGGGGATGATCGTCAACACAATTCAGTGTGGCAATAGTTCCCTCACCAGACAATCGTGGGAACAGATTGCCCGGCGTGGTGAAGGCAGGTATTTTGCCATCGCGCAGGACGGCGGCGTTGAAGTCGTCTCGACTCCTTTCGACTCCCGCCTCACCGAGTTGGGAGCGAAGCTCGGCTCGACCTTTATGGCTTACGGCGGCGGGGCGGGTACAGCGGGCAGAATGTTTCGTCAGGAAACGGCGGCAGCGCAGGAAGTCGTCGAAGTAAGGGTTACGCGCTCTGCCCCGGCCAGTGCTTCGGCTGATCGCGCCGTGAACAAAGCGCTGAACAGTAAAGCTTATGCCAACGACCTACTGCAAGGAATCGAGAACGAGTCGGTGAAACTCGACACGGTGAAAGATGAAGACCTGCCCGACGAGGTTCGCAAGCTCAGTCCCGAAGGGCGAAAGGCTGAAATCAACAAGCGTCTTGAAGCGCGTCGGAAACTCCGCGCCGAAATCGTCTCGCTCTCCAAACAGCGCGACGCGCACCTCGCCGCCGAACGTAAGAAGCACACAGCAGGTAAACAGGGCGGCTTCGATGCGGCGGTCTCCTCCGCACTCAAAGAGCAGATGGCGCGCAAGGGCATTAAATAAAGGCAAAAGTAAAAAGGTAGAAGGCAAAAGCGATAAGGCATTTAACTCGTGGTGTCACTTTTGCCTTTTTACTTTTACCTTTTGCCTTCTGTAAAGTGCGCAAGTTGTCGCTTGTTTTCCGCAAGATAAGACAAGACGTCGCGCCGCGCCGCCCGGTATGCTCTTCCGAACATCAGTCTCGGAGGAACATAACTTAAATGCCAATCGAAAAAGGCGCGGAGATTGCTCCGGCGCGTGGAAAACTCGGCGTGCTGCTGGTCGGCCTCGGCGCGGTGAGCACGACTTTTATCGCCGGCGTCGAAGCGATCAAGGCGGGTCTGGCCGACCCCATCGGTAGCCTCACACAGATGGGCACCGTCCGCCTCGGCAAACGTACGGACAACCGTTCGCCGCTCATCAAGGATTTCGTGCCGCTCGCGGATTTGAACAACCTAGTCTTCGGCGCGTGGGACATTTTCCCCGATTCGGCTTACGATGCGGCGATGCACGCCGGCGTGATCGAGAAAGAACTTCTCGCGCAACTACGCGCGCCCCTCCAGAAAATCAAGCCGATGCCCGCCGTCTTCGACCAGTACTACGTCAAGCGGCTTAACGGGACGAACGTCAAAGCGGGCGCGAACAAGATGGAGTTGGCCGAGGGGTTGATCGAAGAGATTGCCGGGTGGAAGCGGCGGAATAAGTGTACGCGACTCGTGATGATCTGGGCCGCCTCGACGGAAATTTTTCTCAAACCGCACGCGGTTTATAAGAACCTGAAATCGTTCGAGGGGGCGATGCGCGACAATCACAAGGCCGTCGCGCCTTCGATGATCTACGCCTACGCCGCTCTCAAGTCCGGCATTCCCTTCGCCAACGGCGCACCGAATCTGACGGTGGACGTTCCGGCGCTCACCGTGTTGGCCGACGAAAACCGCGTTCCCATCTGCGGCAAAGACTTCAAAACCGGACAGACATTGATGAAGACGATCATCGCGCCGGGACTGAAATCGCGGATGCTCGGGCTGCACGGCTGGTACTCGACCAACATCCTCGGCAACCGCGACGGCGAAGTGCTCGACGATCCCGAATCGTTTAAGACGAAAGAAGAGTCGAAGCTCTCCGTGCTCGAATACATTCTCCAGCCGGAGGTTTACCCGACGCTCTACAAAGACTTCTCGCACGTCGTCCGCATCAACTATTACCCGCCGCGCGGCGATAACAAAGAGGGCTGGGACAGCATTGACATCTTCGGGTGGCTCGGCTACCCGATGCAGATTAAAATAGATTTCCTCTGCCGCGATTCGATTCTCGCGGCACCACTCGTCCTCGACCTCGCCCTCTTCCTCGATCTCGCGCAACGCGCCGGAATGAAGGGAGTGCAGGAGTGGCTCTCGTTCTACTTCAAATCGCCGATGACCGCCCCCAAACTCTACCCGGAGCACGACATTTTCATCCAGTTGATGAAACTAAAAAACACGCTCCGGCATTTGCGCGGCGAAGACCTGATTACGCACCTCGGACTCGAATACTACGACTAGAGACGGGGCGACTTTGACCCGCGCGAAACGATTTGAGGGTGCTTGTTTGGGACAGTGCGCGCTCTTTTTTCCTTCTCGAAATTCCGCCCAACGTGTTTGTCGGGGTCGGGGTGTTGAATACTTTTTGCTACACGAATGAAGGCCGGTCACAACATTTACGTGTAGTATTTAGTTCCTGCCGAACCATCGAACCATCTTTCGGCGCATTTATTGTCAGTCCCGGCGTGCCGGAAAATGTCACGGTAGCTCATCATTAAAACAATCCTCAAATAACCTGCGCTCCGTATATTTACAGATTATTTTGTGGTGCCGGAGGTCGCTTTGTCGTATATATAGCGTGCTCTTCATTGCAGACGGTGCGGCGTGCCGGGTTGAAAGAAAGCAAACTGGCGTGCGCTGCCGAGCATCTATATAACAACGGTTCGCTCTTTGCATTAAGACGAGTTCGCGCGGCCACGAAAGGCCGGGGCTGCCATGCGGCAGTGTCAACCAGATGTCTTTTCAGAGGGGCACGCACCTGCGGCCTGTCTCCGATGCTAACGGAGGGCGACGATGATTACTGAGATGGACAAACAGAAAGTATTTAATAACACGGTTTTCCTTGACCCCGATCAGAAAAGCCCCCGCGCTCAGGAGTTTGAAGAAAAGCTAAGCGCACGCATCGTCGGGCAGGAGCGCGCCGTGCGTCGCGTGAGCGGTCTCTACCAAATTTTTCTGGCGGGTATGAATCCGCTTAACCGGCCCGTCGGGACGATGCTCTTTTTGGGGCCGACCGGTTCCGGCAAGACCCGCGTCGTCGAAGCGGCGGCGGAAGTCTTGTTCGGCGACGCGAGCGCGGTGATTAAAATTGATTGCGCCGAGTTTCAACATTCACATGAAATTGCGAAACTAATCGGCTCGCCGCCGGGATACCTCGGCCACCGCGAGACCGCTCCGATGTTGACGCAGGAGAACCTCGACCGTTATCACACGGAAGAGACAAAACTCTCGCTCGTCCTGTTTGACGAAATCGAGAAGGCTTCCGACAGTCTCTGGCAGTTGCTGCTCGGCATTCTCGATAAAGCGACGCTGACACTCGGCGACAATCGTCGCGTGGATTTTTCACACGCGATGGTGGTGATGACTTCTAACCTCGGTGCCCGTGAGATGTCGGAGTTAATCTCCGGCGGCATTGGGTTCGCCCCGACGCACGGCTCGAAGAATCCGCATGACACGGAGGTTGATCAGAAAATTTACCGGACAGCGGTTGAAGCAGCGCGGCGCAAATTCTCGCCGGAGTTTATGAACCGCATTGATAAGGTGGTCGTCTTCCGCAGCCTGAAGGAGCATCATCTACGTCAGATACTCGATCTCGAGTTACAATCCGTGCAGGAAAGAATCATGCGCTCCGCCGGCACCAAGTTCGTCTTTCAGTGTTCGGACGAAGCGAAAGACATGCTCCTCAAAGAGGGCATTGACTTCAAATACGGCGCGCGCCATTTGAAACGCTCCATTGAGCGGTTTCTCGTCTACCCGCTGTCGAACCTCGTCGCCACTGAGCAGGTGGGCTTAGGCGACCTCGTCTATATTGATTTGAACGAAGGAAGCAAAAAGCTCGTCTTCTCCAAATGTTCGGGCGGGGCGTTGATTAGCGACGAGATGGGAATGTCCGACGAGGCTGAAAAAACCGAGGCTAAATCCGGCGGAGTTGCCCTCCCGATCCCGCAGACTAAAGCTGCTCGAAAAGGTCAGGGGCGCGGCGAAAAGAACGAAAGTTAGTAACCGCCGTACCGTCGAATCTAAACGTCAAAGGCCGGTCAGGATCGAGAGTCCCGACCGGCCTTTTCTTTCTTTCGAGAAACTACTCGCCGCTTCATCAGCGCCCGAACTTCTACGTTCGACCCTTCCCGCAGCAACGCGAGTGCCTCACCGTTACATGGATTTCCTGACGCCTGCTGTTTCGAGTTGATGCAACGCTTCAAGGGCGTGTTGTGAAAGGTAGGGGTCTCGCGCGTCGAGCGCGGCACGTTGTAGCGCCGGGATTGCGGCAGCGTCTCCGATGCGGCCGAGGGAGCGCGCGGCTTCACGCCGCACGTCGTCAACCGCGCGCTCATTTGAAAGAATCTCGATTAACGCGGGCACCGCATTCGTGCTCCCGATGTCTCCAAGCGCGCGCGCCGCCGCACGCCGCACAAATTCGTTTTCTTCCGCCCGACGCCGGGTGATGCGATTCAGAAAGCCGGAGCGCGGGATGCGGCGCACTAACGACTGCGCGAGAGGCTGTGCTGCGGTTTCGTCGCCGATGCGTCCGAGCGCGACTGCCGCCGCGCCGCGCACGCCCGGACTTTTGTCACTTTCGAGCGCGTTGATGAGTGAAGCGACGCCGGCGCGGCTGCGCATCATACCGAGCGCGTAAGCCGCTTCACGGCGGACAAACTCGTCGCGGTCGCCGAGCAGCGGAAGCACAAACGCTGCGGCCTCTTCCGGTGGTAGGGAAAGAACGGCGCGAACTGCCGTCGCCCGCACAATCGCCGCCGCATCCGACAGCGCGAGGGCGGCCACACGTGAGCTTTCCGGGCGGACGAGAGCGCCGAGACGGAGCACGGCGTCTCGGCGCTCTTCCGTGTCAGACGAATTGAGCCTTTGATGCTCTTTTTCAATTGCACGCTGAAGAGGCGTCAGAGATGCCTGAGTGGAATTCGCGTTACCTGCGGGCGTTTGTGCGCCGAGTCCCGCCGGGTCAAAGAGGATGCACAAAGCGAGGGCGGCGAGCGCCCACAAGACTCGCCCGCCCTGCCGAACGCCGGCGGTGGTTTTTAATGACTGCCAAAAAACGCCTCGTCGCTTCATACGCGCGCGGGAGCCGAGGAAGCGGCGTGGTGGCGTTCCGCGCGGCGACGCACGGCTTCCCATTCAAAGACTTGCCGGGCGCGTATGTTCTCGCGCGTGTCAGCTAGAAGCGCGACCAACTCATCCTCCCAGAGGCCGGGGAGTGTGGTCGCGCGGCGCATGGACTCCATGATTGAGATGTAATCGAGGACTTCTCTGACTTCGGAATCGTTGAGGTTGTCGAGTTTGAGAGCGAGGCGTTGGCGTTCCGTAATTCGCTTGGCCATGTTGCGGCTCCTTTTCTGGCGAAGCCGAGCGACCAAGCGCTGTCAACTCGGTGGGATGTTTCCGAGCGACGTTCGGGAGGCCGTCGGCGAATTGTACTTGGCGCGATTAAGCGCGCCACTTTCACTTGTCTTCACCTGTGTCTTAAGAATCTCCAGAATTTGCAAGCCCTTTTTGTTTTTTCCGCAGCGCGGTAAAACCTACCGCTCTGTTTCCGACCACGAAAGAACCGTTTAGTTCACCGACGCGAAGAATGCTGCCTTAAGGCACAAGACCCATTCGAGCCGGCCCTGATTACTTTAAGTTTGTCTTTTGGAGCGGCTTATTCGGTGCCGCTTGTGGCGCAATATACACGAGACGCGACAAAGTGCGCAAGAAACGATCTGACGGGCGAATTGGATTACTTCTCAGCGAGGCGTCGTTACTTAGAAATGAGGTCAGTCTATTTTGGACGCGACGGTATGCATCGTGTCAATGATGAGGACGGCGATGGGGGGGTAGAAGAGTAAATCCGGGCGGACGGTTTGGCCGAAGATATACGGAATGTCATCAAAAAGGAGAATGTCGTGAGCATGTGAGCCGATAAAAAGCCCGGCGGCAAGGCTCGCCGCGTACCCGGTGATAAGAAAAGCTGAGGCGGCGAAGCGTGTGAAAGGCTTCTCCGGCTTTTCATCCTGATCGCTGATAATCGAATCGTGAAGCGGTTTAGGCTGATAGGTATAACGCTCGAAGCACGCACGCAGGCGGACAGCCAAGTGCCACAGCCCGATGACGAACAACGTCACCAACACCGCGCGCCCGACATGGTCGAAAGTTTGCCACAGGGGCGGCTTCAGCATCGCGACAAAGAAAGTGGAAAGGAACA
>JBPCPQ010000188.1:0-1806 GCA_050999015.1 Pyrinomonadaceae bacterium
AGAGCAGCGATGCCCGGCTGATAACCCAGCGTCGAGAAGTAATCCACGCCGGTCAGACACATCACCTTCCACCACGGATGCTCGTGGTGCTGGCCCTCCCGCTCGTGCGGGCCTTCCATCTCTTTGACTTGGCCCTTCAGTAACCAGCGCTTGAGACGACTTTCCGAATTCTTTCTCAGAGTTCCTGCAGTAGCCATATTTTCCTTTCCCTGCCGCCCGAGGGGTCGGTTGCCCTTACACTCACAATAAAAGGCGCGGAGCAACCTGTGCTCCGCGCCTTCCACTAAATTGTGCTGGCGGCGGCGATGCCCTTCCCATTCATGCCTACGAAGTTAGCTGACGGGCTCGAACTGGAAGTGTTCTACGTGAATCGCGCCGGCTTCCCGCGCCTTTCGTTTCTTCACGATGCGCCCCGTGTTTCGCGCAAACTGGCGAAACATTGTGGTTTCCCCGCGCCGCTCATTTCGCCGATAACATTTTAAGAGGCGGCGGGCGGCTTCGGCAGACAAATTGTCAACAACGGAATCTTATGCCCGCGCGTGTTTGAAATCAACTTCGATAGACCTTCGTTCAACTCACCTCTTATCCGCCCACATGCACAGCGGGACGACGCTCCGGGTCTTCCTCAGCTTGGCGCAGGACTTCGTGCGTCACCGGCGCGGTGTCGCCCTCACCGAATACCACGTAATTAAATGTGTTCTTCAGCGGGTTGGCTTCGCTCCAGGAAAAGTAGACGTGCGGAATCTTGCCGGTCACGTCGCGGACGTGAAGCAGGAAGGCGGCGATGGCATTCGGCACCGTCGTGCTTTCGGCGCGCAGCACTTTATAACCTTCGACATCGTAGCCTTTCACTTTCATCACGTCGGAGAAATTCGAGGAGTCACAAACCTTGATCTCAAGGAACAAAATCGGATGCTCCGGCGGCATGTGATTGTCTTCGCGCTGCTCTCTTTCCTTCAACTTATACTCGCTCGCATCACCGCTATTTAATTCGTTAGCGACAATGCGAATCTCGTGTTTACTAGCTGCCTCAATAAATGACTGCGCGGCAGCGTCCAACTCTACGCGCTCGGTGCGCAACTCGGTCGAGCGCCACACCCGCGAGACGAACGAGACGACGACGATCCCGCCGATGAAGAGGAGGGCGATTTTGAGGCCTTCAGGCTGTCTGATGATGTTGACGGCAGTCGTGTAAATGAACACCAGCGCGATTACCGAAAACCCCCAGCGCCATAGTCCCCAATTTTTCCGCCACGCCGCGAGCGCCACGGCGATGGCCGCCGAAGTCATCAGCGCCAGCACGCCGGTCGCATACGCGCCGCCCTGCGCGTCAACGTCGGCACGGAACAGTACTGTCACTAAAAAGCAGATCGCGGTGAAGACCAACACCAGCGGGCGCGCCGCCTTAGCCCAGTCCGGTGCCATGCCATAGCGCGGAAGGTAACGCGGCACGATGTTCAAAAGCCCCGCCATCGCCGACGCGCCCGCGAACCATAGAATGAAGATCGTGCTCAGGTCATAAACCGTGCCGAATATATCGCCGAGGTAGGTATGCGCGAGGTAGGCGAGCGCGCGCCCATTCGCCTCGCCTGCTTCCGGGGGGAAGCCCGGAGTGTTCGCCGGGCGGAACTCCTCGGCGGGTATCAACGTCGTCGTTATGATACTGCTCGAAATCAAGAACACACTCATGATCAGCGCGGCGGCCGCGAGCAATTTCCGTGTGTTACGAATGCGGCCTTCGGGTCGCTCCTCGGTATCCGTTGCGTCACCCTTGACGAGCGGCATCACGACCACGCCGGTCTCGAA
>JBPCPQ010000005.1:0-5019 GCA_050999015.1 Pyrinomonadaceae bacterium
TCAACGTGCTGCGCCGGAGCTTTCCCGATTACGCGCAGATGCTGCCCGAAGAATTGACGCGCGAAGAGTGGGACGTGTTCTACCCGCTCGCGCACTGAGAAATTATCACGCGCGAGGCACGCGCGAAGAATCTTGATCCGTACATCGTCGCCGGGTTGATTCGTCAGGAGTCGGTTTTCAATCCGCGCGCCGTCTCGAAGGCTGATGCCTTCGGACTGATGCAACTACTCGTACCGACCGGCAGACTCGTCGCCAAGCGTTACGGCGTTGACAATTCAATCACGCGAGAATCTCTTTTCGATCCGCGCCTCAACATCCAACTCGGCACCGGCTACCTGCGCGATAACTTCGACAAGTTCGGGCGACTCGAATACGTCGCCGCCGCCTACAACGCCGGCCCCGGTCGCGCCGTGCAGTGGCGCGCATCGCTGCCGCTCGAAATTGACGAGTGGGCCGAAGCGATTCCCTTCAAAGAAACGCGCGGCTACGTGCAGGGCGTCGTGCGCAATATGTTGCAGTACCGGCGGCTCTACGATGAGGGGGGGCGCTTTCGCCCCGAAGTCGGCACGCGCGCCGCGCGCACGAGTTCAACGACGCAGGCTGCTCCGACGATGCCCATCAGTGACAACGTGCGACCTCGCCGCGCGATTGGTAACGAGGAAGATGAATAGAAGCTGAGAGGAATGTTATGTCGCAACCGGAAGGAATTTTTGTCTCGGTCACGCGCCCGACTTCTTCGACGATTGAGGTGTGGCTCAGGCTCTCACTCCCGTTAATCCTGTTCTGCGTCCACGCCGCGCTCGTTCCCTCGCACGACGCATCCGCGCAAAGTAAGACGCGACCCCGCACCGCCGCCGCCGCCACTACCGCCGCGCAAGTCTCCGCCAAATCAATTACCGTCCGCACCGAGCCGAAATCCGTTGTCTGGCTCGACGAAGTGCGGCGCGGCGTGACCGACGACATGGGGCAGTTAATTTTAAGTAACATCTCTTCGGGCCGCCACACCTTGCGCGTCCGCGCTGGTGGGTTTACTGAACGCACGCTCGCGCTGCTCCCCTCACAGCGCAGCGCAATCGAAGTCCGCCTGACGCGCACAAATGACGAAGCCGAACTGGCTTTTCAAAAGGCCGAAGCTGCGAGTGAAAAGCCGGGCGAAGAGGCGCGCAATGAAGCAGTCAAACTCTATCGCCGCGCGCTTGAACTTCGTCCGCGCCACGCGGCGGCGCACTTAGGACTCGCGCGCGTGCTGCTCGCGATGAACGATCACGACGCGGCGCTCGCCGCCATCGCCGCCGCCCGCCGCGCCCGCCCCGTATACCCGGAGGCGTCGGCGGTTGAGGGACGCATTCACCGCGACGCTTCGTACAACGATGAGGCCGTCGCTTCATACGGGCGCGCGATCCGCGAGGGGCGCGGCTTTCAGCCGGAAGCGCATACAGGTCTCGGACTTGTGTTGGAAGATAAGGGTGATTATGAAGGCGCTGTGAAGGCTTTCCGCAAAGCCATCGAACAACTCTCCGACACCGAGCCGGTGCTCTACAACTTGATCGGCGCGGCTTACGAAAAACTAGAACGCTGGAAGGACGCGCTCGCCGCCTACGAGAAGTATCTGCAACTCGCGCCCGAAGGCCGCAACGCCTCCGCCATCCGCTCAATCATTGACCAACTGCGCGTGCAGGCGGCGGAGCAGCAACAGCAAACGCCGCCGGACTAATCCGTGTTCGGCCTTCGCTCTTCCTCTCTAATAACTTGTGTTGGGAAAGGACGAATTCGTGAATCTGCGAACTCTTAGCGCGGTAATCATAATTTCTCTCGCGGCACCATGTTTATCAGTCACCCAAGCCTACCAAAGGCTGGCAGAAGCTCAAGCCAGTAATCAACCTCAAAAGACGGTGGCCGATTGGCCCGCTTACGGGAACGACCCGGGCGGCACGCGTTATTCGCCGCTCGCTCAAATCAATCGGGAGAATGTGAAGCAACTCAAAGCCGCATGGGTCTACCGCACGGGAGCTATAAACATAAAAGGCCGCTCCGCAAGCAAAGCCGCTTTTGAGGCTACGCCTATTCTTATTGATAGGACGCTCTACCTCAGCACACCTTTTAGTCGCGTCATCGCGCTTGATCCTGAGACGGGCAAGGAGCAATGGGTTTATGACCCTAAGGTAGATTTGTCCATCAACTATTCTGAAGTCGCTTCACGGGGCGTTTCGACTTGGCTTGATACAAAACTCAAACCCGGCTCCGCTTGCCGTCGTCGCATTCTTATCGCCACGCTCGATGCTCGTTTAGTTGCCCTCGATGCTGTCACCGGAGTTCCATGCAAAGACTTCGGGCGAGATGGTCAGGTTGATTTGACCCGTGATGTGAGGCTAGTGGCACGCGGTCAATATCAAGTGACTTCTCCGCCTGCTGTGATTGGCGATCTTGTCATCGTAGGTTCTTCGATGGGCGATAATCGCGGCGTTGAAGTGGAGCGCGGAGTTGTTCGCGCTTACGACGCCCGCACCGGCAGGCTGCGTTGGAGTTGGGACCCGATTCCGCAACAAGCCATAGACCCCGCGCGAAAAACTTGGGAAGGAGAGGGCGCGACCCGCGCGGGTGCGGCTAATGCATGGTCAATCATTTCAGCAGACGCGGCGCGTGATTTAATCTTCGTTCCAACGAGCAGCCCCAGCCCCGATTTCTACGGCGGCGAGCGAAAGGGCGACAACCGTTACGCTAATTCGGTCGTCGCGCTGCGCGCTTCAACCGGCAAAGTCGTTTGGCATTTTCAGGTTGTGCATCACGACTTGTGGGACTACGACGTTGCCGCGCAGCCCGTGCTCATCACTTTGAGGCGCGACGGACAAAACATCCTTGCGGTTGCAGTGGCGACAAAGATGGGACACATCTTTATCCTTAATCGTGAGACAGGCAGACCGCTCTTTCCCGTCGAAGAACGTCCAGTGCCGCCGAGCACAGTTCCGGGAGAAGAGGCTTCGCCCACGCAACCTTTTCCAAAACTTCCACGCCCGATTGTCCCCAGCAAACTCACGCCTGAAGATGCTTGGGGGATTACAGATGCTGACCGCGATTGGTGTCGCGAGAAAATCAGATCGTCGCGCTCGGAAGGCATCTTCACTCCGCCCAGCTTTGAAGGCACGATCATGTTTCCCGGAAACGTCGGCGGCGTGAACTGGGGCGGGATGGCTTATGACGCGAAGCGCAATCTTCTCATCACCGCAACGAACCGGCTGGCGACCGTGGTTAAACTGATGCCGCGTGAAGCATTCGATAAGCTGAAAACATCTGGTGAAGGAGCTAGGCTGCAGGGCGAGTTCGGTCGGATGACGGATAAGCTTCTGGCGTACCGTGAGCCGTTACTTGCTCCTGGTGGTGTGCCTTGCAACGCGCCGCCGTGGGGAGCGTTGACGGCGATTGATCTTTCGACAGGCGAAGTGAAATGGGAAGTCCCGCTCGGAACAATTCCACAACTCTCTGCGGTTCCCAAGTCTGCCGAATGGGGATCAATCAATCTCGGAGGCGGAATCGTCACGGCAGGCGGACTCGTGTTCATCGCCGCAGCTATGGATACAGACCTCCGCGCCTTCGACATTGAAACGGGGAAGGAATTGTGGAAAGGAGAACTACCTGCGAGCGCGCAAGCAACACCGATGACTTACCGGCTTAGCGAAAACGGCAAACAGTTCGTCGTGATTGCTGCCGGAGGTCACGGCAAAATGAGAACCAAGATGGGCGATCATGTAGTTGCCTTTGCGCTGCCTTGAAGAATATCTGAATCGTCGGGCGAACTTACGGATGGCGTTTAGAGAGTCCGTTCCAGAAGCTGGTTTTAGCGAACCGTCTCGCCCATCAAAGATTCGCCGACGCTCGACGGAATTTCACAGCAGACCGAATTTCTTCGATAGAAATAGCAGGATGAAGGCGACCGCGAGAAAGGTCGCCAACCACGGGTGGTTGCCCATCGGGCATTTGCTGTTATCATTCATCGCTCTTACGTTTCTCTAAAACCCAACATTCATAACCCGCTGAATTTGCGCCGCGCCTGCGCTCTGTGAGAGCATCGAAGCTTGGTTGAGAGTCTCGCATTCTTTTCGTCCCAGATACAACTTCGATGACATCATCCACACTTTCCGTGCGCCGCCACGTCTCGCGCAAGGCGAGCCGCTTCACCGAGTCGGTCATTCGTGAGATGACGCGCGAGGCGCTGAAGCACGGGGCCGTCAACCTTTCGCAGGGGTTTCCCGATTTCCCCGCGCCCGAAGCGATCAAGCGCGCCGCCGCCGAAGCGATTGCGCGGGACGTGAATCAGTATGCAATCACGTGGGGGGCGCGCGATTTCCGTGAGGCGATTGCGGAGAAAACCCTCTGGCATCTCGGACTCGACGTTGACCCGGAACGGGAAATCACCGTCACCTGCGGCTCGACCGAGGGCATGATCGCGACGATGATGGCGACGGTTGATCCGGGCGAAGAAGTCATCATCTTCGAGCCATTTTATGAGAACTACGCGCCCGACACGATTCTTTCCGACGCCCGCCCGCGTTACGTTCCCTTGCGCGCGCCCGACTGGACGTTCGACCGGGATGAGTTGCGCGCCGCTTTCAATCCAAACACGAAAGCGATTATCGTCTGCAACCCGAATAACCCGACCGGCAAAGTCTTCACGCGCGAGGAACTGGAGTTTATCGCCGCGCTCGCCGTCGAGCACGACGCGCTCTGTTTCACCGACGAGATTTACGAGCACATCATCTATCCGCGCGACGACAAACGAATTGAGCACATCTCGACGGCGCAGCTTGACGGGATGCGCGAGCGGACGGTCGTCATCAACTCGCTGTCGAAAACTTATTCGGTGACGGGCTGGCGCGTCGGCTACTGCATCGCGCCGCCCCCGATCACCGGCGCGATTCGCAAGGTTCACGATTTCCTGACGGTCGGCGCGGCGGCACCGCTGCAAGCGGCGGGGACGTTCGCGCTGCGAAGCCCGCGCGAGTACTACGCGCAACTGCAAGCCGA
>JBPCPQ010000018.1:0-11041 GCA_050999015.1 Pyrinomonadaceae bacterium
GGAGCAGATTGCGGGCGCGCTGGCGAGTTGTGCGCCGTCGGAGATGCGCGGCGAGGTCATCAATTTCACCGCCGGGTTCACAGTGATTGATGACTCCTACAACTCGAATCCGCGCTCGCTCATCGGGATGGTGCGCGCGCTCGCCGAAGGACGCGACACGCGGACGAATCGCTGCATCGTCGTTGCGGGCGAGATGTTGGAAATTGGAGCGGAGAGCGCGGCGATGCACCGCGAGGTGGGGCGCGAAATCGCCGGGTTGGAAATTGATTTGTTGTGGGGCGTGCGCGGGCACGGGCGGGAGTTAGTTGAGGGAGCGCGCGAAGCGGGGATGCCGGCGGGCGCGGCGAAATTCTTTGAAACATCGGACGAAGCGGCGGCGGCGCTCGCCGGCGAAGCGCGCGCGGGCGACCTCGTGCTCGTCAAAGGTTCGCGCGGCGTGCGGACAGACAAAGTGGTGAAGTTATTACGCGAACGATACGAAAAAGCAGAGGCCGGAGGTTAGAGATCAGAGGTTAGAGGCCAGACAGCGACTAACCTCTAACCTCCGACCTCTGGCCTCTAGGTAAGTTGATGATCTACTACATCTTCTTTGAATGGCTCTACAAAAGCCTTTCCGGGCAGGGTGAGGAATCGTATTTCGTCAAGGCTCTCAACGTCTTTCAGTACGTCACGTTCCGCACCGCGTATGCTTCAATCACGGCGCTCCTCATCTCACTCGTCTTCGGCGGGCGCGTCATCAAAGCTCTACGTGAATGGAACGTCGGGCAGCAGATTCGTGAGGAAGGGCCGCAGGCACACCTTGCGAAGAAAGGCACGCCGACGATGGGCGGCCTGCTTATTGTCGGCTCGGTGCTCATCTCGACGCTGTTGTGGGCACGCCTTTCGAGCCTGTACGTGTGGATCGTTTTAATTGCGACGACCGCCTTCGCCCTGATTGGGTTCATGGATGATTACGCGAAAGTCGCAAAGAAGCAGAGCCTCGGACTACAAGGCCGGTGGAAACTCGCCGCGCAGTTCGGCATCGCCATCGGTGTGTGGGCGGCGCTCTTCTTCTCTTCCGACTATTCATGGAACATCAGCTTGCCGTTCTTTAAGGCGACGGCACAGACGGGCATCACGAACATCGGCCCTTACTTGTACCTGCCGTTCATCGTGCTGGTACTTCAATTCACGTCGAACGCGGTAAATCTGACGGACGGCCTCGACGGCTTGGCGATCAGCGTGACGTTCATTGCAATGGCGGCGCTCACGGGTTTCACTTATATTACCGGCGACGCGCGCTTCGCCGGCTACCTCGGCCTCGACCACCGACCGGAAGTCGCCGAGTTGACGATCTTCTGCGGCGCGATGGTCGGGGCGAGTCTCGGCTTCCTGTGGTACAACGCGCCGCCCGCCGAAGTATTTATGGGCGATGTCGGGAGCCTCGCCATCGGCGGAGCATTCGGCACCATCGGCATACTTACCAAGCAGGAATTCATCCTGCTAATTGTCGGCGGCGTTTTTGTGCTCGAAGCGATGTCGGTGATTATGCAGGTCTCTTTTTTCAAGCTAACCAAAAAGAAGTACGGCACCGGGCGGCGTCTCTTAGCGATGGCGCCGCTGCATCACCACTTCGAGGTCGCGGAGAAGCACCAGTGGAAAGAATCGAAAATCGTTTTCCGATTTCTGATTCTCGCCATCCTGTTTGCGCTGCTGAGTCTCTCGACATTGAAACTTCGTTAGAACGGGGCGGAAGAAAATTAACAAGGATGGACAGGATAGACAAGATGGAGAAGAAAACGATCAAGCATAGACACCAGATAACGAATGAGCAACAAAGGCTTTCATTTAGTTGTTTTCATCCAATCCAGCCTGTCCATCCTTGTTTCAATTCCTGAAGGTCGAAAAGACATTGGAAGTCGCGGGCAAAAAAGTTCTGGTGATGGGCGCGGGGCGCAGCGGCGTCGCGGCGGCGCGCTTTCTCGCGGCGCGGGGCGCGGTCGTTGCGCTGAACGACCAGAAGCCCGTCGAAGAGTGGTCGAACGAGTCCCTCGCGCTAAAGGCGGAGGGCGTCGGGTTTGTCGGCGGCGAGATTCCTTCGTGGCTGTTGGATCAAATCGAGTTGATTGTTTTGAGTCCGGGCGTGCCGCCGAAAATTATTCCGGTGCGCTACGCCGAGCGGGCCGGGGCGGAAGTAATTGGGGAAGTCGAACTGGCGTGGCGCTATTTGCGCGGGCGTGTCGTCGCCGTGACGGGGACGAATGGTAAGACGACGACGACAACTTTGATCGGCGAGTTGCTGCGTGATGCAGGAATCCCCGTGCAGGTCGGCGGCAACATCGGCACGCCGCTCGTCACGCTCGTTGATTCATCAACTGATGACGGCTGGACGGTCGCCGAGCTTTCGAGTTACCAGCTTGAGACCATCGTCGAGTTTCACCCGGCGGTGGCGGTGGTGCTGAATCTGATGCCGGATCACATGGATCGTTACGAGTCGCTGACCGAGTATGGCGCGGCGAAGCATCGCATCTTCCGTAATCAGACCGAGGGCGACGTGGCGATTCTCAACGCCGACGACGCCATCGTTTCTTCGTGGTCGCAAGGCTTGAAGGTACACGTCGTTTGTTTCAGCACCGCGCGTGAACTCGACGAAGGATTGTTTTTGCGCGCCGGGAGTGAACTGGTTTCACGCACGCGCGACGGCGGCGAGCGCGTCCTCATGCTGCGCGAAGAAATGAAGTTGCTCGGCATGCATAACGTCCAGAACGTGCTGGCGGCGCTCGCCGCCGGCCTCGCCTGCGGCGCCGCGCCCGACTCGATGCGCGAAACCATCCGGCGCTTCGCGCCCGTCGAGCATCGCCTCGAGCGAATCGCCCAGATTGACGGCGTGACGTTCTACAACGACTCGAAGGCGACCAATGTTGACGCGGCGGTAAAGGCTCTGAGCGCGTTCGCCGACATCAAGGGGCGCGTCGTGTTGATTCTCGGCGGGCGCGGCAAGAACGCTCCTTACACGCCGCTCGCTTCGCTCATTCAAGCTTACGGGCGGGCGCTCATTTTAATCGGTGAGGACGCGGAGCGGATCGAAGAAGAGTTGCATTTCTACGCGCCCGTCGAGCGCGCCCGTGACATGCGCGACGCCGTGCAGCGCGCGCACGCAGCGGCGAAACCCGGCGACATCGTGCTCTTGGCCCCGGCGTGCGCCAGCTTCGACATGTTCGACAGCTACGAGCATCGCGGCAGAGTGTTCAAGCAGGAAGTTGAGGGATTGCGGATTGCGGATTGCGGATTGCGAAATGAGAATGCAGACATTCTTAATTCATCAATCCGCAATCCACAATCCGCAATCCGCAATTGAATCATGGCTCGAAAGCTACAAATTGACGAATGGTTGTTCGCGGCGACGGTGGGACTGGCGCTGTTCGGCGTCGTGATGGTCTATAGCGCGTCGGCGGTAATCGCGGCCAATCAAAACGGCAACCAGTTTCACTACGTCATCCGTCAGGGCATCTGGACGATGCTCGGCCTCGCCGCGATGTTTGTGGCGATGCGGATTGATTACAGAATCCTGCGCGACGCGCGCGTCGTGTTTCCGCTGCTCGGAATCACAATCCTTCTGCTCCTCGCGGTCTTCGGTTTCTCGCCGACGAACGGCGCGCAGCGCTGGATCAAGCTGAAGAGTTTCCGCGTGCAGCCTTCGGAGTTGGCGAAACTTTCGCTCGTCATCTTTCTCGCGCGTTTTCTCGAACGACGCGCTGGCGAGGAAAAGTCTTTCACGAGAACATTCATGCCGTGTGCCGGCATCGTCAGCCTACTGGTTATTTTGGTGGTGGCCGAACCCGACTTGGGGACGGCGATGATGCTGGCGGTGGTGTGGGTGGTGATGCTCTACACGGCGGGCGCGAGTCTCGTGCATCTCGGCCTCGCGGCAGCCCCGGCGCTTCTGGGACTCGCCGCGCTGCTGCTCTTCGTGCCGTGGCGTCTGGCGAGGATGGTGACGTTCCTTGATCCGTGGGCCGACCCGCAGGGAGCGGGTTATCAGGTGGTTCAGTCTTTAATCGCCGTCGGCTCCGGTGGAGTTGACGGTCTCGGCTTCACCGCCGGGCGACAGAAGATGTTCTTTCTACCGTTCGCTCATTCGGATTTCATCTTCGCCGTGATCGGCGAGGAACTAGGGTTACTCGGCGCGCTGACCGTCGTCGGGGTGTTCGGGTTGTTGATGTGGCGCGGAATGCGTGCGGCGCTGGGCGCACCTGACAGGTTCGGGATGCTGCTCGGCATCGGCATCGTCACGGGTATCGTCGCGCAGGCTCTTTTTAATATGAGCGTCGTGCTGGCGCTCGTGCCGACGAAGGGCATTCCGCTGCCGTTCATTTCCTATGGCGGTTCGGCGCTCGTGCCGACGCTCTTCGCCGCCGGCGTGTTGTTGAATATCTCGCAGCAGGCAGGAGTCGGAGGCGACACGGCGACACGGCAACACGGCGACACGGCGACACAGAATGAGTTGTTGCGCTCACGTCTTACTTCTTCCCCGCGTCCGCGCGTCGTCGCGTCGCCGCGTCTCGGATGACGGCGATGCGCGTGTTGATTGCCGCCGGGGGGACGGGCGGGCACATTTATCCGGGCATCGCGGTTGCGAAAGAAATCATGTGCCGCGACGCGAAGTCGGTGGTCGGGTTTGTCGGGACGGTCAAAGGATTGGAGACGCGGCTGGTGCCGCAGGCAGGGTTTGAATTATCGCTCATTGAAAGCGCGGGGCTGGTGAATATGGGACTCGCGGCGCGCGTGCGCGGACTCGCGGTGCTGCCGAAAAGTTTTCTCGCGGCGCGAAGGTTGATCCGCGAATTTCGCCCCGATGTCGTGGTTGGCGCGGGCGGGTACGTTTCGGGGCCAGTGCTGTTAACCGCCGCGCTGATGAAGGTGCCGACGCTCGTGATGGAGTCGAACGCCGTTCCCGGTTTCACCAATCGCCAATTGGCGCGCTTCGTTGATAAGGCGGCGGTTTCATTCGACGAAGCGCTCCCGTTCTTTCACGGCAAAGCAATCGTCACCGGAAACCCGGTGCGCCGCGAGTTCTTTGACATTCCGGCGAAGCGCCGCGACAGGGCGCGATTCTCGCTATTGCTGTTCGGCGGCTCGCAGGGCGCGCGCGCAATCAGCGAGGCGATGGTGGCGGCGCTTCCGCACCTTGAGCCGCACCGCGAGGTGCTTCGCATCACGCACCAGACGGGCAAGCTGGATTTCGCAAAGGTGCGCGAAGGGTACGCGCGGGCGAATTGGGAGAACGAGGCCGACGTGAGGGAGTACATTGACGACATGGTGTCGGCATTCGCGGCGGCGGATTTAATCGTCTCGCGCGCTGGTGCGACGACCGCCGCCGAACTGATGGCCGCCGGTAAAACGGCGATCATGATCCCGCTGCCCGGACAGGTCGAGCAGCAACGCAACGCCGAAGCGATGGGGAGGGCGAACGCCGCGAAGCTGATTCTGCAAACGGAGTTGACCGGCGCGGCGCTCGCAAAGGAAATCGCCGCGCTGATTGAAAACCCGGAAGAGATTACCCGCAGGGAAGCGGCGAGCCGCCATCTCGCGCGACCCGACGCCGCCGGGGCAACGGTCGAGCTAATAGAGAAGCTGATAGAAGGCAGAAGGCAGAAGGCAGAAGGCAGTCGGGATTAACTTTAGCGCCATGAGAGCATGCTTCAAACAAAAACGGTTTTCTAACAAGTTCGCAAGTGAGCGGAGAGCAACTGCCGCCTTCTGCCTTCTGCCTTCTGCCTGCTGAATTTCATGTTCAGACGTATCCAACATGTTCACTTCGTCGGCGTCGGGGGCATCGGCATGTCCGGCATTGCGGAGGTGCTGGCGAATATGGGCTTTCGCATCTCCGGCTCCGATTTGAAGCGTTCAGCGGTGACGGAGCGGCTTCAGAAGTTGGGCGTTGAATTTAGTGAGGGGCACCGGGCGGAGAACGTCGGCGACGCGCACGTGGTGGTGAGGTCAACGGCGGTGCGCGACGACAACCCGGAAATCGTCCACGCGCGCGAGTTCTCAATTCCCGTCATCGCGCGCGGCGAGATGCTGGCGGAGTTAGTGCGGCTGAAGCCGAACACAATCGCGGTCGCCGGCTCGCACGGCAAGACGACGACGACTTCGATGATCGCAACGATGCTCGGCCACGCGCAGATGGACCCGACGGTCGTCGTCGGCGGCGTCGTCGGGGCGATGGGGTCGAACGCGCGCCTCGGTAAAAGCGATTTGATGGTTGTCGAGGCGGACGAAAGCGACCGCTCGTTCCTGATGCTGACACCGACCTTCGCCGTCGTCACCAACATTGACCGCGAGCACATGGATTGTTCCAGCGACATGGCCGAAGTGCAGAAATGTTTCGCGCAGTTTGTCAACAAGGTGCCGTTTTACGGCGCGTCGGTGTTGTGTCTCGACGACCCGCACGTGCAGGCCGTGATCCCCGAAGTGACGCGCCGCCGCATTACCTACGGCCTCAGCGCGCAGGCCGACGTTTCGGCGCGCGACGTTCGCTTCGATCAGGACTTCGGCTCGCGCTTCACGGTGCGGCGCGGCGCGGCGGCAATCGGCGAAGTGAATTTGCGAGTGCCGGGTTTGCACAACGTTTATAACGCGCTCGCGGCGGTGGCGATTGGGTTTGAGTTGGAAGTGCCGTTCGACATGATTGCGAAAGGGCTTGGAGAGTTTACAGGCGTCAACCGGCGCTTTCAGTTCAAGGGCGAAGAAGCGGGCGTCGTCGTCGTGGACGACTACGGCCACCACCCGACGGAAATTCAGGCGACGCTCGCGGCGGCGAAAATCGGCTCGAAGGGAAAGCGCATGGTCGTGCTTTTCCAGCCGCACCGCTACTCGCGCACCAAAGATCAGATGGACGAGTTCGCGCGCTCGTTCAATAACGCCGACGTGGTCTTTATCACAGACATCTACGCTGCGAGCGAAGACCCGATTGAAGGCATCTCCGCCGAGACATTGATTGACGCGGTGAAGCGCTACGGCCACAAAGACGTGCGGTACGCGGGCGGCGTCGAGACGGCAGCGGGCGCGCTTCTCGAAGAGGTGCGCGCCAACGACATGGTGATTACGCTCGGCGCGGGCAACGTCTATCGCGCGGGCGAAGAGTTAGTGGAGAAGTTGAAAGGCAGGGGTCAGTGGCCGGGGGCCGGGGGACAGTGAATTTGAAATCTCAAATTACAGATTTGAAATCTTGTCCGCCTTTTGTGTTGACGATGGGTGAAGTAAATAGCATTACGGAAAAGAAGACGCGCGACGCGGCGGTGAGGGAAATCGCGGCGCGGACGGGCGTGCGCGCGGAAGAGGGGCGGCGGTTTGCGGAGTTGACGAGTTTGCGTGTTGGGGGGCGAATTGATTGGCTCTTTCTGCCGGAGACCGAAGAAGAGGCGGCGGTCGTCGCCGGCGAGTTAGGTGCGAAGGGCGTTGCGTGGCGCGTGCTCGGCGCGGGCAGTAACGTGTTGGCCGACGACGCGGATCATCACTACGTTTTGTTGAGTATGAGAGAGGTGAAGGGCGCGGCGAGTTTTGACGCGGAGCATGTCTCGGTGAGCGCCGGCTATTCGCTGCCGCGTCTGTGCGTTGACGTAGCGCGGCGCGGCCTCTCAGGCATCGAAGGCCTGGGCGGCATTCCGGGCACAGTGGGCGGCGCGCTGTGGATGAACGCCGGGGCTTACGGGCATGAGATCGGACAGGTGATCGAGACGGTGAGAGTCGCGCGCGGGGGACAGGTCATCGTCGTTCCCGGCACAGAGATCAAGTGGGACTACCGTCACACTTCTTTTCGTGAAGGCGAACTGTTGCTCGGCGCGACGCTAGTGTTACGACACGACGACCCGGAGAAAATTAAGGAGCGGATGGAAGAAGCGAAGCAGAAACGATTCGCGACGCAACCGCACGGCGCGCGCTCCGCCGGATGCTTCTTCAAGAACCCGCCGGACAGCAATTTGAGTACCGGCAAAATGATTGACGAGATGGGCATGAAAGGCGAGAAGCGCGGCGGCGCGGTCGTCTCGCCCGTTCACGCCAACTTTATCGTCACCGAAGGAGAGAACGCGCGAGCCGAAGACGCGCTCGCGCTCGCCGAAGAAATCAGAGAGCGGTTCCGGCGTGAGCACGGCATCGAGTTGGAGTACGAAGTCGAGTTGTGGGGCAGCGGAGTGAAAGAGAAGGGCGAGGGCTGAGGAAAGTGCTGAGAGAGCAAGTCATCATACCGCGCGCCGGGCGCAATTCACCCGGCGGCAAGGCGCAGGGCGACGGCGTTATTGCGCAGCGCCCCGTCGCCAAGCGCGGGCGAGGCAATCCCGCGATTGGCGGCAAACAGTCTGGGCGGAAATCAAGCCGGCAGTCATGGGGTATTGTTTTAGGCTACGTGCCTTTCGCTTTGAAGTGCCTGCTGGCGATAGGCCTCGGCGTAGTGATCT
The DNA here is from genome assembly GCA_050999015.1 of Pyrinomonadaceae bacterium. Lineage (GTDB taxonomy): Bacteria > Acidobacteriota > Blastocatellia > Pyrinomonadales > Pyrinomonadaceae > JBPCPQ01. The sequence continues at coordinate 8,439 of JBPCPQ010000018.1, forward strand.
TCGCCACGTACCGCGCTGCCGCATCCGCTTCATTCTTTCGGGCGGAGGTTGTTGACATTGAAGGCACACACCGCGCCGCGAAGGACGACTTGCGGGCGATTGTGCGCCGTGCCGCCGCATCATCGGGCGTGTGGGACGCCGACCTCGAACGCATCGGCATGGAGTTGCGCGAACAACCGTGGGTGCGCTCGGTCGTGGTGTCGCGCGTTTTGCCGTCGGGTTTGCGCGTGCGCGTCACCGAGCGGGAGCCGCGCGCGGTGGTACGCAATTCCGCCGGGCGCTTCGTGTGGGTTGATGAGGACGGCGTGAGCCTCGGAACACTCTCACCGGCGGATCAGATGCCGTCCTTCTTTATGCGCGGGTGGGACGAGTCGGGCGGGGTGGACGCGCGTGCCGAGAATCGTGAACGCGTCGCAAAGTATGTGGAGGTAATGCGCGACTGGGAGTTGGCGGGACTTGCGGAGAGAGTCAGTGAAGTTAATCTCGACGATTTGCGCGATGTGCGCGTGCAGTTGGCGGGCGACGATTCGCGGATCGAAGTCCGGCTCGGCAAAGAGAAGATGGGCGAACGGCTCCAACAGGCGTTAAAGGTTCTAGACGAGCAACGCCAGACGCCGCGCGGCCCCTTTATCACATACATTGATTTGACTCCGGGAACGCGCGCCGTCGTCGGCACCAACGTCAAGGCGCAGCAGGCGCAGAGCGCCGGAGCGGACGGCTCCGGTAAAAGCGGTGATGCGGCGTCGCGCGCCACGCCTCAGACAGCAGACCGTCACCGTCGCGCGAAGGACAAGCGAGAAACGGGACGCGCCGGAGAAGCGGAAAGACTTGAGGACGCGCCGCGCAAGCGCAACAGAGAGGGAACGTCGGAGCGCGCACCCGCCGTCGCGGCGGAGCGCCCGCGCCGCGTCGGATGAAGCAAGCTCCAGCAACTTTGTAAGAAGGGCCGGTAGAGACGAATGGCTAAACGCGCTACACACACAGTCGGCTTAGACATCGGGACGAGCCGGGTGACGTGTATCATCGGCGAGGCGGGCGATGGCGGGCTGATCGACATCGTCGGCATCGGCGAGGCGGAGGCGCGCGGCCTGCGTAAAGGCGTGATCGTCAACCCCGAAGCGGCGGTTGAGAGCGTGAAACGCGCAGTGGAGGAGGCCGAGCGGATGAGCGGCCTCGAAGCCGAGGAAGTGACAATTAATCTCGCCGGCTCACACATTATGGGCTTCAACGGCCAGGCCATCGTCGCCGTGTCGGGGCGCGACCGCGAGATAACTTCGGACGACGTGCGTCGCGCGATTGATTCGGCCTGCGCGATTCAACTTCCGGCGGGGCGCGAAATCGTTGACCGCCTGCCGCAGGAATTTATCGTTGACGATCAGGACGGCATCAACGATCCCGTCGGGATGATCGGCGCGCGTCTCGCCGTCAAAGTCCATATCGTGACGAGTCCGGTGACAGCGCGGCAGAACGCGATCAACGCCGTCAACCGCGCGCACCTGTTCGTCGCCGACATGGTGCTCGAACAACTCGCCGCCGCCGAAGCGTCGCTCACCGACGAGGACAAGGAATTCGGCTCCGCGCTCGTGGACATCGGCGCGGAGACGACCGGCCTCGTCATCTACCAACGCGGCGCGGTGCAGCACACCGCGGTGTTCGCGCTCGGCGGCTCACACTTTACGAACGACATCGCCTTCGGTTTGCGCACGCCGATTCCGGCGGCGGAGCACATCAAGCGGACGACGGGCAGCGCGTTGAGCACTTCGCTGAACGAGATGGAGCGCGGCGAGTTGGTCGAGGTGCCGTCAGTGGGCGGGCGCGCCCCGCGCCAGTTGTCGCGCCAAATCCTGTGCGACATTTTGCAGCCGCGCGCTGAGGAAGTGTTGATGCACGTTGCCGACGAGATACGCGAGTCAGGGTGGGAGCGACAGTTATCAAGCGGCGTGGTTCTGACCGGCGGCGGCGCGCTTCTGAGCGGCATGGTCGAGATCGCCGAGCAGGTGTTCGACGCGCCCGTGAGGCTCGGCTACCCCGAAAGGGATCGTTTCGGTGGACTGATCGAGGACGTACAAAGCCCGGCATGGGCGGCGGCGGCGGGGCTGTGTCTCGTCGCACAGCGTGCGCAGATGGCCGAGGCGCGCTCGTCGAACGGCAGACGGCGCGACACCGGAAGTTTGACAGCGCTCGTGTCAAAATTCCGAAATCGTTTTAGTAGTATTTTCTGACAAGTTGTTGTATGCTGCCGCGCCAGTCGGCACAAGATGTAGTCCGCTATATATTGATACCGTTGGCGCGACAAACCCAATATAACCGTAAGACGCGCAATCGAAGCGGTCCAGCACTTCGAGCGAGAGAGGAATCATTCATATGACACCGGACGGCCGTCAACCGGGCAGCGGCATTAATATATTCATTGATGACGACCCGCCGATCACCGGCGCGCGCATCAAAGTCATCGGCGTCGGCGGCGGCGGCGGCAACGCCGTCAACCGCATGATCGAGGCGGGCATCGAAGGCATCGAGTTCCTCGTCGCCAACACCGACTTGCAGGCGCTGAAGCGCTCACGCGCGCCAATCAAGATTCAACTCGGCAGCAAGCTCACGAA
>JBPCPQ010000456.1:0-8678 GCA_050999015.1 Pyrinomonadaceae bacterium
TCGCGAAAAAGTGGACGATGCCGATTCCGCATTGGAGTCGTGCGATGAACGCTTTTTCAATCATCTACGAAGGGCGCGTGCCGACGCTGGACGGAAGCTCGTTTACACAATTCATCTGATACCACCCGCGGGAGAGCCAAACTTTGATTTGATCCACACCATTTTGTGCAAAAGTTGGGTTTTCTATAATGTTATCGGACGCCAGCAGCTTTTGCATTATAGCTCAAGCGCGTCGAGAAACTGCGCGGCATAATCTTGCTGTTGATCCGAGGCTTGCTTTCCAGTTGTTCGGTGAGTGGCTACTTCGTTACTACTCGTAACCTCATTGACCTTCGCTGGCGTTTCACGGCTCGCTACTCTGTAAGGAGTTTTTCGATGATTAAGTTTCGTAGCTTCGAGGTTGTCGAAGATGTAGCGCGCAGTGCGGTACGGCACAGGTTTAGGAGTTTTAGACTGCGCGACGAGTTTTGTTCCACGACGCCCGTTGTAACCCGTCACACAAAAGCCGTCTTCATCCTGCGTCAAGTGAATCTCATAGACCTTGTCGCTCGCGCCTTCACGGTAGAACAGGCAGACTTTTTCGATGAGAGCCATAGGTCGCGCTCGACTTCTCGCCGGGAGACTTGCCCGGCGCGTAGATGATTCGTTGATTGCGCGAGCCGCGCCATTCCCCGGCGTCACGCGCTTCTGCGACGACGAATCGCCCGTCAATCAGGATGTCGGCGAGCGCGAGGGATTCATGCACGCTCACTTCAGGTCGCGCGCGTAGTTCCTCAAGCGTGTAACCGCTATAAAGCGTGATGTGCTGGTCGCGCTTCTTCATTTCTCGCAAGAGTGAAGGCAGATGTTGATGTTGTAGAAACGGCTCGCCGCCTAAGACTGTCACGCCATCGCGCGGCTCGCCGGACGGATCAAGCAGTAGCTCGACGATCTCGCCTACGCCCATTAAAGCGCCGCCGTCCGTCGGGTGAGTCTCAGGGGTGTGACATCCCGCGCATCGAAGCGCGCAGCCCATGAGCTGCACGACCGAACGCCTGCCCGGACCTTCCACAACCGAATTGTGATAGATGCGATACACGCGCAAGGTCGGCTCCTCTTGAGCGGCGACAGGGCGTGCCGCAACGGTGGGCGGCGCGTTCACAGGGCGGGCGCAGTTTACTTGCGACGGAGCGGACAGCAGGTCGGAGGCAATGCTTGCCAATTCCCTCTGACTCAAACCTTCGACCGTCAACGCGCCCGTCGCTTCGTCAATGATCCATGTCGTTTCTTTCATCTCGGCTTCTCTTTTCTCGGACACAGATTCAGTAGCGTATCTTGAGTTTGACGACCGAGCCTTGCGTCTCCCTTCTTAGCGAGCCGCGTAACCGTTGCTGCATCTCTTTCACGACGCGCTCGTTGTACGCGGCGCGCAAGGAAGCGACAAACTTTCCATCGTGCAACGTGCGCTGATCGTACTCACTGATAATCGGCGTATAGCCTTCGCCACTACGCGCGAAGCCGAGATCATTCGACGACGAACCAATGGATCGCCGACGCACGACGATTTCGGCGCGCTCTGCTCGCACGTCGCCCCGATAGCCGTAGAGATGTAAACCTTCGCCCTGTTCAACATCCGAGTAGCCGAGATCGGCGAGCGCGGCGAGGAGTAACGCTTTGTTGGTGAAGACGACATCGGTGAAAGTCAGGTATTTGCTCATGACTTAAAGTAACCTTTCTCAATTCGTTGTGACGCGGCGCACACTTTCACTGTCTCGCTCGCCGCTTACTTCTTCGGCTGAATCTGCTTCTGCACTTGCGGGCGCACGTAGAACTCCGGCGTGTTCTCTTCACGCGCGGGCGCGCCAAGCAGCTCCTCAGCGAGCTTGGCAACGTCGCCGCACGCCGCGCCCTTGATGCCTTCAATGTGCATTTCCATCTCGCCCGTTTCCGTGTTGATCGTGAACTCGACTTCCGGCATGACCTTTTCCTACCTTTCGTTTTGACCGTAAATCTCCGCTTACATTTCTATCGCGCGCTCTGCTGCGGTCGTTTCCGTGATCGGCTTGAGATTGCAACCGCCCGCGTCAATTGCCATGTGCTCTTTCGCCCAGCTTCTGAGCGACTCGATCTGCTCGCGCTTGACTACCGAAGTCGGCTGAATCCCTTTAGCGCGCGTGATGATGTCGGAGGATGTGATTTCGCGTTCATTGTCCATGAAGGCGTGCAACAGCCCCGCCTTGACCGCAGCTTCGATTTCAGCGCCGGAGAAACCCACGGTCGCGTCAGCAAGTTCGTCGAGGTCGAACTGTTCAGGATCGCGCCCACGCTTGCGAAGATGCACCGCGCAGATTTCGCGCCGGTCTTCCTCCGTCGGCAAATCAACGAAGACGAGGTGCGAGAAGCGTCCCTGCCTGATCTGCTCCGGTGCTAGTTGCCGCACGTCGTTTGCCGTGCCGATCACGAAGACATCGGACTGCTCCTGCATCCAGTTCAAGAGGTACGCGATGGTGCGCGCCGTCTCCCCGCCGTCCGTCTTGGATGAAGACTCCAAGCCGCCGACCGCTTTCTCGAACTCCGAGATGCCGAGGATGCCTTTGAGCGTCGTTGCAATTGAGAGCGCGCGCTTGATCGTCATCGCCGAGCTTCCGATGACGCCGCCGCCCTCGCCCATTACCGAACCGAAATCAAGGTCGAGGAGCGACTTACCTAAGAGTGAAGAAGCGATTTTCTTCGTCAGGTCTTTGCCCGTGCCCGGAAGACCGACGAGCAGCAAGCCTTTCATCGGCTCGACGCCGTACTCACGCGCCGCCGGCGTAAATGTGATTGCCGCTTCTTCGAGGATGCGTCGCAGGTTGTGATAACCGCCGAGATTGCTGGCAGGCTCCGGGTGTGTGTATGAAAGCGCGCCTGTGCCCTTGATGACCGACTTCTTCTCATCGAGAATGACCGGCAATGCTTCCGGCTTGAGTCCTGCACCGGCGATGATGGATTTCGCAAGCACGTTCTCAATGTCGGTCTCGGTCAAGCCCAGCAACGCTTGAACAAGCTGCTCGCGCAGATGCTCGTCAACTTCGACGTGGATGCCGCCGCCTTCGAGCTTCTGCATCTGCACGTCGAGCATCACCGTGACTTCGTGCTCGTCAGGAAGCGGCAACTCAATCTGCTTAACTTCCTTCTCCAGCGCCGGAATGTCAGGAAACTGCCGCTCGACGAAGATCACCGTGACGTGCCGTGTCTTAATCTCCCACGCCAACTCCCGGAGGCGACGAACTAGCTGCGGGTCTTCCTGACCGTAAGGCGCAAGGTACGGGCTGTAATCGCACATCACGAACAAGCCCTTCTGCTGTTTAGCGATGTACTCAAGCACCGAGATCGGGTCTTGTGTGTCCGGGATGACAACTTCTTCCTTACCCTTCAACTCTTTGCCAACCGTCTGCCGCAAACCCTGCGGGCGACTCCAAAGATAGAGACCTTTATCTTTATCCTTGTGCGTCTTGAGATTGGCGACGGCGTGCATCACGCGGCGAAAGCGATTCTCCTCGTGCGTATTCGCTGCGATGAGCGGGTAACGCGCGCGGACCAAGACATCAAGCTCGGTGACGAGCTTCTGAAGTGATTCGTTTGACACGGAAAGTTTTCCTTTGTGCGATCCGAGAGGGAGAAAAGTTGAAAGCGCCCGAAAGTACGCTCACAGTTCGAGCGCGCCGAGACGGGTCGGTTGCGCGAGCGCGTTTGCGTCGCGGTAGCAGAGTTCGATGATGTTATCGAGTACCCCCTTGACCTGACCGTTACCTGCCGTCCGCTTCTTCCCTGCGCCCGTCACAGCGAGTTGTTCGAGTCGGGTGATTAACTTCTCCAAGTCGGTGTCCGACTGGAAGTTCATCAACCGGAACCAGTGCGCCATGTTGCACGCCTTCTTCGCCGTCGCGCCCGGCAGGTACTCGTTTTTGGCGAGTGCTTCGTGAATCGCCACGGCTGATTCATAGACGCTCGCGCGCAGTTGCGCCGCGCCCTCCTGCAAAGGCGAAAGAGTCTCCTGAAGTTTTTCGCGGGCTGCTTCGAGCTTGAGCTGCCTGATGCGTTCTTTCGTTTCCGCTTCGCGTCTCATCTCTTCCGCTTCCGCCGCGAGACTCAGGCGCACCCGCTCGCGCTCCGCCCAGAGTTGTTGTTGAATTACATCGGCAGCCGCTCGTTCCCCAGCTTCCGCGATTCCCCGCGTAGCTTGCTCCCGTTCGATCAGGCTGCGCTCACGGACGGCGCGCCGCTGCTCGCGCAACATCTCACTGCCCAAGAGAATCACACCGACTTGGAAGCGCAAGGAGAGACCGTCGCGTAGTTCATTCTCCGAAGGAAGCGCGTCGAGCACGCCCGCCTCAATACGCTCGCAGAAGTCCTGCGCGACGACGATGCCGGTGGCGAGAAGTCTCTGTGCTGAATCTTCGGCAAGATTCTTGAAGGTATCTCTTACCTCCTGACGGATCGCGTCGTAATCTTTCAAGACTTCCCGCTTTGCCGTTTCGAGGTTGTCTTTCGCCGCACCAAATGCCGCTTCAAACTCCGCGAAGGCGCGCCACGGAATCCAACGATAGGCGGGCGTCTCGAAGACGGTTTCTGTCAGCCGGAAGTGATACGAGTATTTATGAAGCGCGGCGTGTGCTGCGGTCGTCGGAGTCAGGAGCGGGCGGCGGTAGCGGTTTGGCAGCACTCCGCAACGCGGAGGGTGAAAGGCAACGTCCGTGTCCTCCGGCAACCGGATGCCTAACGCCTGCCAGTCCAGCCGCCGGTTGAGCATCCCGAACCCGCTGGCATCCACGTTAACGAAGACGCCTTCTTCTTCGAGCGCCGAGAGATCAAAAGGCAGGCGTTCGACTTCTTCGGTCGCCCGCCCCGCGCGCGAGGCGGCACGTTCCGCGCGCTTCTGCGCTTTGCCGTTAATCGGGATGACCTTGTTTTTGGCTTTGGAGATCATGGCGAACTCGCTTTCCTTGCAGCAGGAACATCGGAGACATCAATCAGAGTGGTTGAGATCATATTCGTCGCTCACATACACATGCCCGCCGCTTCTTCTTCGTCTGGCTCGCTTACCTGACTTGCATGAAGGACAATCGAATCCGGTTCGCTCAAGTGTCCGTCAAAGACGGAAGCGATGATGACCCTGCCGCCCGTGTCCATGATGACCCCATCGCGCGCGGCTTGTGCGTCCGCCGCCATGCAATGCTTGATTAACGCTTCCAAGCCGTCGTCATACACGGCGCTGACCGTGTACGGCTTTTGCGCCAGCACGTCCACATCTTCGTTTTCGTCATTCATAACATTCACCTCGCCGGGTCTTTGCGACCGGCGAATGAGGAAAAGCCAATCGCCGCCCACTCGATTCCGTATCGAATGGGCGGCGACTCTCTTTTACAATCCAAGACTTCAGGCGGCTTCTGCGATTGGCGTTTGCTCCTCCGTCACGGTACTTTCCGCCGCCGGTTCAATTTTAGTCGTCGCTGCGGGTGTCACATCGCCCAAGTTCATCGGCATGATGACATTGAGCGAGTTGTAGGCGGGTTCTTTGAGCGGACGAATCTGCACCGCGCTCTTCGCGTCTTTGAACTCGAAGCTGATTGCGCCGCTCCCCAGCACCGCCAAATACTCGGCGAGGTAGTTCGCGTTCATGCCGATGGCGGTCGGCTCGCCGTCGTACACGATCTCCAGAGACTCTTCCGCAGCGCCCTGCTCGTCCTCTTCCGCCCGGACAGTCAACTTGTTCTTCGTGAATTCGAGGCGCAGAGCGCGCGATGCTGCGTCCGTCATCACCGCGACGCGGCGAATGGTTTGCAGCAGCTCGCCGCACTCGAATTCAACTTTGTTGTCGTTGCCTTTCGGCAGCACCATCTCGTAGTTAGGAAAGACGCCAGCGAGCAAGCGTGCGACCATCGTGCGCGTCCCGATCTCGAAATAAACGTGGTTCTCGTCGCACTGCATCCCGACCGCACCCTCGTGGGCGGCGGCGAGTTTGGAGACGGCAGTGAGTGCGTTTCGCGGAATCAGCACGTCGAACTCGTGATCACTCCTGACCGCGCGGTTGTCAATCAAGGCGAGCCGGTGCCCGTCGGTCGAGATCATCCGCACGCCTTTCTTTCGCAAGATGAATTTCGCCCCCGACAAGGTATAGCGCGACTCTTCCTGCGTGATGCAGAACCGCGTGCGTTCAATCATCTGGCGCACGATGTCGGCGGGCAGTTGCGCCGCTGATTCCTTAAACTTCGGTAGTTCCGGTAAGTCTTTCGGGTTAATTCCGGCGAGCTTGAAACTCGCGCGCTCACAAGTGACTAGCATCCGGTCCGCTTCCCTACTCTCGAACTGCACGGGTGCGTCCGGTAGATTCTTGATGATCTCGAACAGCTTTTTGCTTGGTAGCGCCGACGTGCCTGCCCTCTGTACCTGCCCTTCCGTTTCGCACGTCAATGTTTGGTCGAGGTCAGTTCCGCTCAAGCGCACAATTCTTTTACCCGACGCTTCGATGCGGACATGGGAGAGAGCCGGAATCAAATTGCGCTTGTCGGCGACTGCCTGTTGAATGTGTGCGAGTTCTCGCAGGATGCTCTGCTTCTCGATGATGAATTTCATGGCTGTGCCTCTTCGCCCTTTCTTTGTGGCTTAACGTCTTTCACTTCAGGGAGTGATCGCTTGTTGCCTGCCGCTTCTCTTTTCGTTCGACCGCGAGGGAATGAGCTACTTCAAGTCTCCGGCGAGGCTCTGACGTACATGAGCGGTGTATAGCTCACGGCGTCTCAATCTTCCTCGTGCTGCCGGATGTCTGATGGAGAGGTGAACTACTTCGGCTTCACGCAACCTCTGACACACGCGCTGACCCATGCCGATAACTTTGTATCCGCGACGATTCAAGCGGCGAATAAGCAAAATGCGCTCGTTGATTTCAATGCTCTCTGCGTCCCGCTCACACCCGTCGCCGAACAGGTTGACGTACTTTTGTTTCGCCGGATCAATGCCGATGCGGGCAAGCGCGTCGTGCAGCGTTTTCCCTGCGAGCCTGCCATGCTTCCACGTCCATCCGCGACGGACGGCAGTCCTCGACGGACGTTCGCCGACGAAGACGAACCTCTCTTCTTTGTTATTCATTGCCGGTTAAATTAGGCGGGACTTCTCGGTTTATCAGCTTGCCCGTCGCTGCATCTTGTTCGCCGAATCAGGGTACTCTTTCAGGTAGTCAATCAGGCTGCTCGCGGCGCGTTTGCTCAAATCTTCGAGCTTGCAACCCATGAGTTGCGAGCATTCTTTTTCGGCGTTGACGCCCGCTTCACGCGCTATGCGGTTAATCATGCCGAGTTGCTTAGGGGTGATAGGATCGTTCATGCCCTTAGCACGCGGGTCTGGCGGGAAACCTTTGAAACCTTCCTGCTCTTTACCGCGATTGTTACGGGCATCACCGCTGAAGGAATTGCTTATCCTGCCGGTTACGACCCCACCCCCTTCCGTCTCGATGACTTCTGTTTCGCGCTGGTAAAGCTCACGCGCGATGCCGAACTTGACCGCCGCGCGCTTCAGGGCGTCGTGTTCGGCTTTCTTGATGCCCGTCTCTGTGTCGCCCGCGCCCGTACCGACGCCTTCGCGCGTCACGTCGCCGATGGTGATCGAGGCGACGACCGCCACTGTGCCGCCGATCTGCGTGATGCTCTGTACCCGGTGCGACCATGACGGGAAAGTGCGGTCGAGGATGTCGGCGACCGTATGCCACTCGATGTACTCGACCATGTGCTTTCGCCCCAGCCGGTCAGTCCAGCCTTCGCGCGCACGGATGAGTTTCGCGTCAACGGGCTGCCGGAGTTGTCGCAACACTTTGACGAACTCGCCCGGCGCGGCGTCCAAGCTCTTTTCGCTTGCTGATGGTTCAAGCTCATCCGGCATGAGTTGAGCTTCGCCTGTTGCGACTTGTACCAACCCCCGTTCGCTCGCGGGACTTGCCTCTCCCGTCTGGGCTTCCGCGTGATTATTCAACCGTGCTTCGATCTCACTCGCCCGCATCTTTCGCTTGCCTTTATCAAACCGGGCGAGTTTGTCGTCGTTGGATGGCGATGCGCTTTCAAAGTCTCGAGCGGCTTCCACGTCGGGCTGATTTGCTACGCGCTCTGACGGCTGGGGCGCGGCTTGACGTTCAAGCTGCTTATTCTGCCAATGCTTGACGGCATGAATGTGTTCGCATCGAAACGTCGAGTTAGCTCTTGCTTCAAGCTCGAACTCCGCGCAGGTGCAACTGACGCGCCCGCTCGTATCTCTGCTGACGCGGTATGTGGTAGCGGAGCCGCGCCGAAGCGAGAGATTTGAGACCAAGAAACCGTCTCCGTCCCGCTGCACCGCATCACGTGCCGCTAATCCTTGTCCGCGCTTCTCGCGCATTTCGTCCTCACGATTAGTCACTGGTTTTTGCGTGCTCATAGATTTCCGAGACCTCCCTTGACGATTGTTGAACGGCTGCCCGCCGCTTCTTTCATCCTCCTTCTGGCGACGTGCGGCGGCATGGCTCGCAGACCCGCCTCGCATAGCAGTCTCCACAACACTGTGTAGGCATTGCGGCTGCTCGCCGCCCACTCGCGGGCGACCCCTTGCAACCCGCGCCCGCTACGGCGATTGGCTTCCGCGGCCGGCTGATGAGCGTCGAAGAACGAACAGCCGTAAGGTGAAATAGGGTGGAT
>JBPCPQ010000159.1:0-2964 GCA_050999015.1 Pyrinomonadaceae bacterium
TTTTTCCGCCTCATCTGTTGATGTTCGATGCTCCCCCGCCGTGAATGTATGCTACCACGAACTGCCACGCTCATCGCGCCCATTGTCGCTTTGACACCCTTCGCGCGCGTGCGATAGAGTCTCCGAAAATGCGGAATGCGGATTGTGGATTGCGGAATGAAAAACAAGTACGGCTCTTTAATCCACCAACCCGCATTCCGCAATCCGCAATCAGAATATGCTTCGCGTAACGGAAATTTTCCGCTCGATTCAGGGCGAGTCAACACACGCCGGACGGCCCTGCTCGTTCGTGCGGCTGACGGGCTGCCCGATGCGCTGCGTGTGGTGCGACAGTGAATACACGTTCACGGGCGGCGAGCACATCTCGATTGACAACGTGCTGGCGCAGGTGCGCGCTTACGGGTGCCGACTCGTGGAAGTGACCGGCGGCGAGCCGCTCGCACAGCGTGAGGCTTTTACATTGATCGAACGTCTGTACGACGACGGATATGAAGTGCTGATTGAGCCCGGCGGTTTCGTTTCAACTGAAAAGGTAGACGGGCGCGCGTCCGTCATCCTCGACGTGAAGTGCCCGGCGTCTGGCGAGTCGGAGCGCAACCACTGGCCTAACCTCGAACGCCTGCGCGCGGACCGTGACGAAATTAAATTCGTGATCGCAAGCCGTGACGATTGGGATTATGCGCGCGAAGTGATTGCGCGCTACGAGTTGGAGTCGCGCGCAAAGGCCGTGTTGATTTCGCCGGTGTGTTGCAGTGTCGAGTTAGCGCAACTCGCGGACTGGGTTTCTGCGAGCAGCTTAAATGTCCGCATGCAGTTGTAGATGCACAAACAAATCTGGGGCACCGACGCGAGAGGCGTCTGACGAAGGAATGAGGGATGAGGGCGAAGGGATGAAGGATGAAGCAGAGAGGGCGCCGGGGGCAGGGGGCCGAGGGCCGGTGCGCGGGGACGGCTTTTCTTCTGCCGACCCCCGGTCTCTGTCTCCTGTCCCCTCTTCCGATTCATCCCTCATCCCTCATCCCTCATCCCTCGGTCTGTGTCTCGTTTCGGGCGGAATGGATTCGTGTGTGACAGCGGCGATGGCGCGTGAGGAGAATGAAAAGGTCGCTTTCCTTCACGTCTCCTACGGCCAACGCACCGAGCGACGCGAGCGACGCGCGTTTGAGGAGATCGCGGATCATTACGGCGTGGCGGAACGTCTCGCCATCTCGCTTGAACATCTGGCGCGCATCGGCGGCTCGTCTCTGACTGACGCCGCCATTCCGGTCGCGGAAGCGAATCTCGCTTCACGTGAGATTCCGACGAGCTATGTGCCTTTTCGTAACGCGCATTTTCTGGCGGCGGCGGCGAGTTGGGCGGAGGTGCTCGGCGCGGGCAGAATCTACATCGGCGCGGTGGCCGAAGATTCATCCGGCTACCCGGATTGCCGACCGGAATTTTACGCCGCTTTTCAGCGGGCGATTGACACGGGGACGCGCCCCGAAACGCGCGTCGAGATCAGAACGCCGGTTATTGAGTTGAGTAAGCATGAAATAGTTCGTCGCGGATTAGAACTAAACGCGCCGCTCGCGCTCACGTGGTCGTGCTATCAGGCCGAGGAGCGGGCGTGTGGGCGGTGCGATTCGTGTGCGCTCCGGCGGCGCGCGTTCGAGCGGGCGGGAGTCGCCGACCCCCTTGCTTACGCTTGACGCAAACTGACACTTGCGCACATGATTCACAGCGTATTGAAAGTAACAACCGACGGTGCCGTAACTGCATCTTAGACTTCGGCCTGTCAGAAGTTGAGAGCGCCCGTTAACTTCCCCCGCCCCATCATATTTTTTGGAGGAGACCAGAAACATGCGTATCAATTTTTTCTCTCGCGTTGTCGCGACAGCTTTGTTCTTCGCGTTAGGCACAATCGCGGCTTCCGCGCAGGTCTCACGCGCCGAAGGCAAAGTCACCTTGAAGCAGGCCGACGGCACTGAGGTTCCGGTCAAGGATGCCGTTGTTGAAATTTACCGAACCGACATCAGCGGTAAGTTTCCAACTAAGACTGATAAGAGCGGGATGTACGTTCACGCAGGCGTCCCCTTCGGTGGCACGTACACCATCGCAGTGAGCGCGCCGGGCGCGCGACCTGATTTCATCGCGGGAGTCAGGGTTAACCAGCAACCGACTAACAACTTCTCGCTCAGTCCGGGCGACGGCAGTAAACTGACGCTCGAACAGATTAAAGCAGCGATGGCCTCAGCCCCGGCGAGCGGCCCGCGACCTGCTGCCGGCGGTGGCGGCGGCGAAAGTAAAGAAGACAAGGCGCGGCGCGAGGAGATGGAGAAAAAGAACGCCGAGATTACTGACTCCAATAAGAAGATCGAAGAGTCCAACGTCGTCGTCAACCGGACATTCAAAACGGGTAACGATGCCTTCGCCGCGAAGCGTTACGATGAGGCGATAGCCAGTTACGACGAAGGCCTGCGTGCCGACCCGGAGCAATCCGTCTTCTACCTGAACAAGTCAGTCGTCCTCAGAACTCGCGGCGTCGAGAGGTACAACGTCGCGACCAAATCAAAAGACACGGCGGCGAAGGATGCTGCCAAAGCCGACTTCACGGCGGCGGCGGAGAACGCCGAGAAAGGCATCAAGTTTTACCGTGATGTAGTAAGTAAGCGTGGCGCCGGCGCGGCAGGCAATCCCCCGGCCGGAGGGGCCGCTCCGCAGGGGGGGGATCAATCACTGAATTATTTGGCGGCGCGTTCGGAAGCCTACCGGCTGGCGCTCTTAACCGGCACGCCCGTTCCGGCTGAACAAGCGGCGACGGCGATTCAGGAGTACATCACCGCCGAAACTGACCCGGTGAAAAAGGCGAAGGCCGAAGCGAGCCTCGGCGACGCGCTCTTCCAGGGCGGGAAAATCGATGAATCAATCGCCGCCTATCAGAAGGTTCTGGCGTCTAATCCGAATAACATGGAGGCGATGTTCGGC
>JBPCPQ010000141.1:0-1765 GCA_050999015.1 Pyrinomonadaceae bacterium
CGTCTTTCAACGCTTGCACGCCGTTGACGAAGACGTGCCGGACGCCGACCGAGTATTGATGCGGCTTCTCGAACGTGGCGCGGTCGGCAATCGTTTGCGGGTCGAACACAACCACATCGGCGAACATGCCTTCTTTGAGAAAGCCGCGACGGTCAAGTCCGAGATTCGTCGCGGGCAACCCCGACAGACGGCGCACCGCTTCGGTGAGCGAGATCACTTTCTCCTCGCGCACATATTTTCCGAGCAGGCGCGCGAAGTTGCCGTAGGCGCGCGGGTGCGTTGAAGACTTGAGGAAGACTCCTTCGGGAGCCATTGACGCGCCGTCGGAACCGAACGAGACCCACGGCAATCGAATCTGCTTTTTGATGTTCTCTTCGGACATCAAAAAATAGATCGCCCCGCCGCGCGAACGATCCTCAAGTATCAAATCCATGATCGTGTCAACGGGGTCTGTGCCGCGCGTCCGCGCCACTTCGCCGAGCGTCTTGCCCATGAGCGGTTTAAGTTTATCGGAATTGAAACTGCTGAGGATGATGCGTTCGGGCGTACCGGCGGCGAGATAAAGATTCTCCCATTCGTTGGTCGGAGTCGTCACCTCTCTTTTAATCTTCTCGCGGGTGGTCGGGTCTTGCAGTCGCTTAAACAGCGTGTCGTAACCGCCGTCGAGCGTCCACGGCGGCAAGCACGCGGTCAGCCCCGTCCCGCCCGCGGGGTAGGTGTACATGTTCGCAGTGATCTTCAGCCCCTGCCGGCGCGCGTCTTCGACGAGCGCGATGACCTCGTCCATCTTTGACCAATTGCTTTGACCTGCTGCTTTCAAATGATAAATCTCGGCGGGCAGTCCGGCTTCGCGGCTGATGCGGATCAACTCACGGACGGCTTCAAGCAGTTGATTGCCCTCGCTCCGCATATGCGAGATGTATTTGCCCTTGTATTTGGCAGCGACCTTGCACAACTCAATCAGTTCTTCGGTCTTGGCGTAAAACGCGGGCGCGTAGATCAAAGATGAGCCGATGCCGAGTGCGCCCGCTTCCATCTCGCGGCGAACCAACTCGCGCATCTCCGCGAGCTGCGCGGGCGTCGGCTGCACGTCCGCCTCGCCTAAAACGTACTGGCGAATCGTCGCCGCGCCGATGTACGACGCGACGTTTTGCGAGACGCCGCGCCGCTCAAGAAAAATTAAATACTCCGCGAGAGTCGTCCACTCGACGGGAAACTTATAATCGCTCTGCTCGGCGATCATCTGCTGCTTCAGACGCTCGTTAAGCGGTCCCATAGACCAGCCTTCGCCGAAGATTTGCGTGGTTATACCCTGACGTATCTCGCCCTGCGAACGTCCGTCAACAATCAAAGATTCGGTTGACCACGAGAGCATGTTGATGAAGCCCGGCGCGATTGCCAGCCCCCTGGCATCAACGATTGTCGGGGCGGTGGCTCGTTTGAGATTGCCGACGGCGACGATGAAATCGCCTTTGATCCCAACGTCGGCGCGCACGGGCGCGCGACCCGTGCCGTCATAGACCGTGCCGCCCCTAATAATCACGTCGAATGTTCGTGGTCGTGATCTGGGTCGTTGCCCTTGCGCGGCTGCCATGACGGGCAGCGCAAGGATGAGCGTTAGAGCCAGCAGCTTACGAAAGGTAGTCATTGCGGATTTACACATATTTTCTTGTGCCTTCTTTTGTCAGGCAGATAACGGCTTAATTCAGGGAAGGGAGTCCAGCCCGATGATGTTCGGCAAACTTTAGTATGCAGAGTTCTTAGC
>JBPCPQ010000266.1:0-8162 GCA_050999015.1 Pyrinomonadaceae bacterium
CGCGCCAGCGTCTGCGAAAGAACTTTTTCGGTACTCCATTCGATTCCGGTGAACAGTTGAGAATGTTGCTGCTTCAGGCCGATCAAATAGTAGCCACCGTCATCACACGGGCCGAGCACCACACGGCGGTCGCCGGAAAGCGTTAGGAAGTTGATCGCTGCCGTAATGGTAGCGGGCGGTAGCGTCGGGCTGTCCGCGCCGATCAAACACACCGCGCCGAAGCCGCGATGCAGTAAATCTTCATTCGCGTTAGTGAGGCGCTCGCCAAGCGAGTCGCCGCGTTGCGGGAGAAGATAGAAGTCGTCAGGCAACAGCTCATCAAAGAACGGTCGGTCATGCTCCGGCGTGTACATAACAAACCCGCGTGCGTCGGCACGACGCGCGACGCCGGCGACGTTTTCGAGCGTGTCGCGTAAAAAGCACAGGCTCAGCGCCGCCGCCTCTTCAGGCGTAAGCGGCGGCACAAGCCGCGTTTTCACCGCGCCGGCGCGCGGCGACTTGACCATTACGGCGAGGGCACACGTCTTTTCACCGCCGCGCAGCAGATTGTTTGATTCCGTATTGTGAAACTCTCGCCCGCCGCTCACACGCCATTACCCCGCGTCCGCTTGTCGTCCTGTTTTTCGTTTTGAGTAAGCATACTTTCACGGGACGGAAAACATCAAAGCGCCGCGTGGATGGGCGCAAAAGTCCGTGCGGTTGACACTCTGCACCGTGTACGGTAATTTACTCCACCGTCATTTACACAGTGTACGTCCCGTTCGTCTAGCGGCCTAGGACACCGCCCTTTCACGGCGGTAACACGGGTTCGATTCCCGTACGGGACGCCAATCTTCGCCAGAGAGTTCGGCGAACGCTCGTCATTGATGATCTAATTTGGGGCCGCCGACGCCGTGAGAGTTTTCCCTTATGCGCCGACGGCTCTTTTACTTTTGTGATTAACTGGGACTGATGGTGATGTTTAGAAAATCTTTCGCTTCGCTCGCGGCTTTCACGCTGATCCTTGCTTTTTATATTCGCATCGCGCCCGCCGCGAACGCGACCTCGTCGCCGCAGGGCGCAAGCGACGTCGTGATCGTGCTGCCGTTCGAGAACATCTCCAGCGGGCGGGAGTTTAACTGGGTAGGAGAGAGTTTCGCCGATTCGCTCGCCGGGTTGCTGAACATGCCCGGAATGGTCGTCGTCTCGGGCGACGAGCGCGAAATGGTTTACCAGCGATTGCGGCTCCCGCTGACGACGCTTCCGTCGCGTGCGACGGCAATCAAAATTGCCCGCGAAGCTAAAGCGACGATGGCCGTGGTCGGCACTTACGAGGTCGCCCCGCCGCAGGACGATAAATCGAAGGCGACGCTGCGGGGTACGGCGCGCGTCATCCGCGTCAACGAAGGCCGGCTGATGGGTGCCCAGATGGAGGACGGGCGGTGGGCATGGCGACCTTATGATTTCGGTGGCCCCCTCACCAATTTGCAAAAGATTCAGGGCCGGCTCGCTTACGACATTCTCTACGAGCGCGATAAAGCACTTCCCGTCTCGCTCAACAGGATTCTCGAACAGGCGACGAAAGTTCCGCCGCTCGCTTTCGAGAGCTACGTCAAAGGCGTTTTGACGGACGATGCGGAAAAGCGCTCGGCTTACTTGCAGAACGCGATGCGCGACTACGGACGCGCGAACGCCGGCGAAGTTTACGCGCAGGCGGCCTTCGAGCTGGGACATTTGTATCTCGACCAGAAAGATTGGAAACGCGCGGCGGAGCATTTCTCGATGCTGCAGAAGAAGGACGCGCACTACACCG
This sequence comes from Pyrinomonadaceae bacterium, assembly GCA_050999015.1. GTDB lineage: Bacteria > Acidobacteriota > Blastocatellia > Pyrinomonadales > Pyrinomonadaceae > JBPCPQ01. The sequence continues at coordinate 1,793 of JBPCPQ010000266.1, forward strand.
AGGCGGCCTTCTATGCCGCCTACAGCTACTGGCGTAGTAACGACTTGGTGCGCGCGTTGGGCGCGCTGATGCCGCTCACTTCCGACGCTCCGTTGACGAGTGTCTATAACAACACGGGCGCAATCTCAACGCAGGCCGCGCGCGCGGAGAAGAAATCCGAAGAGCGTGAGCGGCTGTTGAAGCAGGCCGTCATGTACCTCGGTCGCGCCGCCGAGTCGTCGCCTGACGATCCGATGGTGCGCTTCAATTATGCTTACGCCCTGCTCCTTTCCGGCAAGAATGCGGAAGCGGCGGAACAACTGCGCCCGGTTATCAAAGAGAATCCGCGCGACGGCGAAGCGCTGTTCCTTTTCGCCAAAGCTTTGGAGCGCGCCGGGCAGAAGGAAGCGGCCAATGTTAACGACAATGAGGCACGCCGCTACCTGCCTTCATACGCCAAACTCCAAACCGAGTGGCAGCGCTCGCAGACGACGCCGGAGATTCCGCTACGGCTGCGCCAAGTCTTCGACCGCTCTGACCTTCGCCTGCCTCCGCCGGATGAGACTAAAACAAAGACCGAAGACCTTTTGGCGAAGGCGCGTGATCTTTACGCCGCCGGGCGCGATGACGAAGCGCTCCCGGAACTGCGCCGCGCCGTGATGATCGAGCCGATGAATGCGGAGGCGTATCTTCTGAATGGCCGCATTTACCAGCGACGCGGCGAACTCGATGCTTCGATAAGTGCGTTGAAGACCGCGCTCTTCTGGGACGCGAAACTGATTGACGCTCACATCCTCCTGGGCCGCATCTTCCTCGAACGCGGCGACCGAACGACGGCTCTCGCCCACGCCAAGAGCGCCATGCAGATTGATGCAAACAATCAGGAAGCCATTGCGCTTCAGCGGCTGGTCGAAAAGAACACAAGATAGATTTCTTGCAAATGGCCGCAAGCCTGACCGCGTGGAGGGATGAAGGCGGAAGGACAAGAAAAGTGGGGGCCGAGGCGGAGCGAAGAGTCTTCTCCTGCCGACCCCGGCACCTGTCCCCTATTCTGATTCATCCTTCCGCCTTCACCCTTTCGTAAGCCGCTAACATCGTTTTGAGAATGACCTTTTCGCCCATCATTCTAACCGGCATGATGTTAGCGCTCGCGCCGCTCATTTCACTGATTCTGATCGCTACCTTTCTACACCGCCGGAAGGCGTCACCGAACAAGTTCGATGTAATCGGAAGATTGGCATCGGTTGAGAAAGAGCTGCGCCCGGAGGGTGCCGTGATTGTGCGCGGTGAGTTATGGCGTGCCCGCGCCAGAGATGGAAGGAGCATCGCACGTGGGCGACTGAACGTCCGTGTCGTCGGCGCGAGCCGGCACCTTTTGGAAGTCGAGATGCTTGACGAAGCGAAGCTTTCGGACGCAGCGCAGGAAGTCTTTGAAAACTGATTCTGGAAATTGCTCCCGAAGTTTCCGACAGCATCAATCGCGCGTGAGATGTGAAGCTCTCATTTTCAATTGAAAGGATGAGATGTCGGCGCTCATCGGTGAGGGGTGATGGTTTGTGGCGACTTGAAATCATGACGCTCGAACTTTAGCGCGCGACTCATTCTGTTATGGCACGAGAAGTGCTTGATGATGCAGTGGCAAGCACGGAGGAAGTTAAACCGTGACCCCGCCGCCAGCACTTCTCTGAGCGTGGCCTGCCGCTACGCCAGCCGCCTTCCGAGCGTTCCTACAATATCCCAACCATATCGCGGACCCGGCACCTTGCCGGGTTCTCCTGCTTTTATGTGCCTTATTATTTTGGCCGCGCAGAAATTTTTGTTCTCCCAGACGATTGCTGTCGCAACGCGGTGACGACGTGTCACCCGCAGGCGACAAAAAGCTTTCACGCGAAAACGTAATGGCGACAAAATTTGTCACCGAAGGGGTGACGTTTTCTGTTCATTTGCGTCGTGCGTCAAACGATTTCGCGCATCGTCGAACGACGACGTAAACTTTTTTTTCGAGTGTCTTCAGTGCGATGACGCGCACGCGCCACGTCTGCTAAACTTCCGCTCGTGCAGGATGTTTTCCCTCTCGACGCGCCGGCAGGCAAGCGCCTCTGGAATTTGCGCACACGCGCCCGCGCTAGTGTGCCCTCGCTCACCGAATGTGGCTTAGCCGCCGCGTCGGTCGTGTTGCTGATTCTTTCTTTTCCCGATTTCAATTTGTGGCCGCTCGCGTGGGTCGGCTTCATGCCGCTGATGGTTGCTCTCGTGTATGCATCAAGCGCTCGGCAAGCTTTTCTGCTGAGTTGGTGGGCGGCCACGCTCTTCTTTTACGGGACGTGTTATTGGCTGACGCATGCGATGGTGCATTACGGCAACATCCCGCGTCCACTTGCCTACCTTCTACTCGTTCCCGGAGCGATGATCGTCGGATTGTTTCCCGCGCTGTGGGGTGTTGTGTTCGTGCGCCTTCGCCTGCGCGCAGGCTTAGGGCGCGCGCTTCTCGTCGCCCCGTTCGCGTGGACGGCACTCGAGTTGGCGCGTCTCGGTGTCAGCGGGCAGTTGTGGAACGCCGTCGGTTATTCGCAGGCTTACGTTCCCGTGCTCGTCCAACCCGCGCGCTGGGGCGGCGTGTATGCCGTCGGTTTTTTGATCGTAACGATTAACGCGGCTTTGACCTTTTTGATTCTGCGACGAAGCGTGCGCGCGCTCCTGCTGGCCGCGACGACAGTCGGAGCGGTCGCGGTAATTATTTTCTTCAGCCAATCACACACATCAATCTCACCGCGACAAAGGGAGCCGGGCGCAGTTGTCGTCGCCGTCCAACCAAACGTCTCCGCGAACTTCGGCAGATCGCTCGCCGAAACCGAGGCGCTCGTCAATCGTCATCTGGTGATGAGCGAGCGAGCGTTGCGCGAATGGGACGAAAAAAATTCTTATCTGATTAACAACGCGGCGGAAACTGACAGGCGGGCTGATTCTTTGACTGAAGCGGCGGACTCAGGTGCGTATCTTCGACAGGCGCTTCCGCGCGTCGTCGTGTGGCCGGAGTCGCCGATGAATTTTACTTACGCGACGGATGCACAGTTTCGTGAGACGGTCGCCCGTTTCGCGCTCGCGCATCGCACTTCGGTGCTGTTCAATTCACTTGAGCCGGCGCCCGCTGGCGGCGTGTACAACTCGGCGGTGCTAATAAATGAAGAAGGTCGCCTCGTCGCGCAGTATGATAAGATTCGCCTGCTGCCGTTCGGTGAATATGTGCCGTTGCCGCGCTGGCTCCCGCTGACGTGGCTTCTTACGGGCATCGTCGGGGAGTTTACGTCGGGCGACAAATATCCGTTGATGCCGCTCGGCAATTTGGATGCTCCGCGCGCCGGCGTCTTTATCTGTATCGAGTCGGCGTTCCCCGGAGTGGCGCGCACATTTGCGAAAGAAGGCGCAGACGTTTTAGTGAACATCTCCAACGACGGCTATCTGGGGCGCACTCCGGTGATGCGGCAGCATCTGGCGAACGTCGTGTTCCGCGCCGTCGAAACCGGACGCCCGGTGTTGCGCGTCACCAACACCGGCATCAGCGCGCTCGTCACCACGCGCGGCGAAGTCTTAGACGCGACCGTAGGCTTCGAGCCGGCGACGCGCACATGGACGGTGGGGCGCGCGACGACAACAAACAGAACCTTCTACACACACTACGGCGACGCGTTTGCGGGCATTTGTCTCCTCGCTACTCTGGCGTCGCTAGCCACAACATTCACTCGAAATCAGATTCGGAACATTCAAACACGCAGAGAGGTAGAAAATGATTGAGACCGTAACGCTTCAGGATTTACGCACGACCGCCGACGATTTACGGGGGCGCATCGAACAACTCGGGAGGTTTCTTTGAGGTAGCCGCGAAGCGCGAAGAACTCGCGCGCACCGAAGCACAGGCCGCCGCGCCCGACTTCTGGAACGATCAGGAGGCAGCGCAGAAACTTCTCCAACAACGGAGCCGCATCGAGCGAGTGATTAAACGTCACGAGCAGTTTGAATCAGCAAGCGCCGACGCCGGCGTGCTCTTTGAATTTGCCGACGAGGACGAAGAAAGCCTCGGCGAGTTGCGGCAACTGCTCGCACGTCTCGAAACTGAAATCGCACAGGCCGAGACGGAGGCGATGCTCTCCGGCGAGAACGACGCGCGTAACGCGATCTGCACGATTCATCCCGGCGCGGGCGGCACGGAATCGCAGGATTGGGCGGAGATGCTTCTGCGCATGTATCTAAAGTGGGCGGAACGTCGCGGCTTCAAGACCGAGGTCATTGATTATCAGCCGGGCGAAGAGGCCGGCATCAAGAACGTCACGTTCACCGTCACCGGCGAATACGCTTACGGACTTCTGAGGGCTGAAGCGGGCGTGCATCGTCTCGTCAGAATCTCGCCGTTCGATCAAGCATCTCGCCGTCATACGTCGTTCGCTTCCTTGTTCGTCTACCCGGAGATTGATGAAAACATCGAAGTCGAAATTCACGACAAAGATTTGCGCGTGGACACTTACCGCGCGACTGGCGCGGGCGGGCAGCACATCAACACGACGGACTCCGCCGTTCGCATCACGCATCTGCCGACCAACATTGTCGTCTCATGTCAGAATCAAAGGTCGCAACACCAAAACCGCGCCGTCGCAATGCAGGTCTTGCGCGCGCGCCTTTACGAGTTGGAAATCGAAAAACGCCGCGCCGAGACCGCAGTGCTTGAGGCCAGCAAGGCGGATATTTCCTTCGGCTCACAAATTAGAAACTACGTGCTCGCGCCTTACCAATTGGTGAAGGACGCGCGCACCAAGCTCGAACGCGGGGACGTTGACGCCGTGCTCGGCGGCGACATTGACGACTTCATTCAGGCGTATCTTCTTTCGCGCCATGCAACAACAGTCTGAAGTCTGGAGTCTGGAGTCGAGAGTCAAAGGCCGGTAATAAACGCGGCTGCTGTTGGCTTCGGGACTCCAGACTCCAGACTTCAGACTCCAGACTAAAACATATGGCAGTCACACAAACGGAAGTACGGGCACGCGCCGGGGTGCCGCGCAATAACACGCGGCGCAACGAGATTGTCGCCATCGCGCTGTTCGCGGTGAGCGCGCTCCTCACGCTGTGCCTTCTGTCATACAACCCGAACGATCCTTCGTGGAACGCGGTCGGGCAGACAGAGGCGCACAACCTCGTCGGCACAATCGGCGCGAACGTCGCGGCGGCGCTGTTCCAAACTTTCGGCCTCGCGGCCAGCCTTCTACCGTTGCTCCTTGTCGCCGCCGCGTGGCGGCGTTTTCGCACGCGGCGCATCCACGCCCCGCTGTCGCGCGTCATCGGACTCGTGACGCTTCTTTTCGCAGCGGCGTCGCTTCTCGCCCTTCTTCCCGTCAAACCGATTGCTGACGGCAGTTTCCAGCCGGGCGGCATGGTCGGCACACTGATCGCGCGCGTGCTCACCGGAGGGTTGAACACCGTCGGAGCCGGCATCCTGCTGTTTGCGGTGGCGGCGGCGGGGCTTCTGCTCGCCACTAACTTTTCTTTCGCGCGTCTCTACGAGCGCATCGTCGCGGCCTTCGGTGATCCCGCTAATTTCTTTGCTGTCGCTTCTGAGCGCTTCAATGCGTGGCGCGCGAAACGCCGCGAGGGGGCGCTGGCGCGGGCGGAGATGCGACGGGTGGCGCGCGCCGAACACGAGCGTCAACTCATCGAAGCGAGCGCACTCAGCAACAATGACGCGGAGCAGGCCGGCGCGTTTGTGGTGAAGCGCGGCGGAGTTGCCGAGGCGAGTAAGCAGTCTGCGTCCGCCGCAACGGCAATCAAACGCGCGGCTGTTGTAGGGACTGCTACTCCCAGTGAAGTTAAGCTGTCTGCCGAGGAAGCGATTCGCCACAAGCTCGCACAGGCCGAAGCCGAGTTGGCCTCAATCGCCGCGCAACCTTTTGCCGCAACGCCGGTCGTTTCTAAAGTCAGCGCCCCCCAGCCAGAGCGACCCGCCGCGCCCGCGAAGCGTGCGACAACGACGACACCCGCCGCAGCGACGCCACCTCCTCCGACCCCTGCCGCCGAGAGCGTAGACGTTGAAGTTAAGGAAATGGTACGCACCGCATCAGTCGTTCGCACGGAGGCGATTGAACGTGTGCCGGAAAGCGTCGCCCCTTCGCAATCGACCGTGCAGGAACGTGCGGCGGCGCGGAAGGCGGAAAGAATTGCGGCGGCACTGAGCGTTTACAGACTTCCTGATTACGAATTTCTGCACCCGCCGCAGGAGCGGCACGAGCGCGCGGACGAAGAATTGCGTGAACTGGCGACGCAGGTGGCCGAGAAGTGTAAGGAGTTCAACGTCACCGGCAAGATCGAGTACATCTGTCCAGGGCCGGTCGTCACGACCTACGAGTTC
>JBPCPQ010000475.1:0-3561 GCA_050999015.1 Pyrinomonadaceae bacterium
ATCGTCTACCGCAAAGCTCCGTCGCTTCTGCGACAGGCGGAGTTTTACCTCGGCGCGGACAAATTTCAGGAAGCCGTCCGCTCTTTCGTCAAAGGGCACGCTTACGCGAATGCCGAATGGGGCGACCTTGTGCGCGCGTTTGAACGCAGTTCGGGGATGAAGTTGGACGTGTGGGCCGATGCGTGGGTGAAGCGGCGCGGGATGCCGGACGTGCGCGTCAATTGGAGCGCCGACCGGCGCGGCCTCATCAACCGCTTCACCGTCGCCCAACGGGACGTGCTCGACGAAGGCGGCGCGTGGCCGATGCGCCTGAAAATCTTGTTGGCTTATAACACCGGCGGCGAAGCGTTGCGGACTGAAACTCTAACGGTGCGACTCGACGAGGCGGGCGAAACACAAGTCCGCGAAGCAATCGGTAAGCGCCGCCCTGCTTTCGTCTTTGCTAACTACGAAGACTACGGCTACGGACGGTTCCTGCTCGACGACGTGAGCCGCGCTTACGTGCTCAAAAATCTCGGCGCGGTCAAAGACGATTTCCTGCGCGCGCTGTTGTGGGGGTCGTTGTGGGAGAGTGTGCGCGAAGCGGAACTCGCGCCCGTCACATACCTCGAACTGGCGATGGAACACACGCCGCGCGAGCGCGATGAAATCGCCGTCGCCGGCATCCTCGCGCGCTCTAGCACAGCCTTCAACCGCTACCTCTCCGCCGCCGAACGGCGGAAGATCGCCGCGCCGCTCGAACGGATCATCTTCGATGGAATGATGAATGCCGAAACGTCAGGCCTGCGCATCACCTATTTTCGCGCCTTCCAATCAATCGCCACGACCGAAGAAGCGCGCGGCAACCTTAAGAAAATTCTGGCGGGCACGCTGCAAGTATCCGGCATGACGCTCCGCGAGCGCGACCGCTTCGACATCATCACCGCGCTGATGTCGCGTGGTGACCCGGAAGCGCAAAAACTTTTAGCCGGACAGAAAACAGACACCGACGACGCGCGCCGTTACGCTTACGCAGCAAATGCGGCGAGCGCCAGCGCCGAAACTAAGCGCCGCTACTTCGACGCTTACTTAAACGACAAAGAACTGGCGGAGAGTTGGATTGAGAGCAGCGTTGCTCCATTTAATTCGCCGCTCCAATCCTCGCTGACGCTTCCCCATCTCAAACCGGCTTTGCGCGCTCTGCCGGCGCTGAAGCGCACGCGAAAAATCTTCTTCATCAACAACTGGCTCGGCGCTTTTATCGGCGGACAGTGCAGCGCCGAAGCCCTCGGCACGGTGCAAGATTTCCTACGGCGCGAAGCCTCGCTCGACCGCGATTTGCGCCTCAAAGTTCTGGAAGCAACCGACGGCCTCGAACGCTGCGTGCGAATTAAACAGAAGTTCAAAGTTCAAGGTTCAAAGTTCAATGAAGAGCGCGTGTCTGTGGATTCGTGACTCCATTACCGCTTTTAACTTTGAACCTTGAACTTTGAGCTTTGAACCATCATGGAGCACTCAACCACGTTTCTCGTCATCGCCGTGATCGCTATCATCGCGCAGGGGTTGCTACTTTTCCTCGCGCTGTTTGAACCCGGACTCGCTTATAAAATCACCACGCCGCCGTCGTCGTCGCTCGAGTCCGACGACTTCCTTCGCATGCTCGAAGCACTGACCGACGCAAAGGTTCATCGTCGGAGTCGCTTCGAGGTCTTGACCAACGGCGAGGTCTATTACGAAGCCGAGCTTGAGACGATTCGCGCGGCGCGACATCACATCAACCTTGAGGCTTACATCTTTAAGAAGGGCGAGGTGGGCCGTCGCTTCGTCGAGGCGCTGACGGAGCGGGCGCGCGCCGGCGTGCGCGTCAATCTGGTGATTGACTCAATCGGCAGCTTTACGTCGTGGGACAGTTATTTCAAAGAATTGCGCGCGGCGGGCGGGCGCGTCGCGTGGTATCACCCGTTGAAGTGGTACATGCTGCCGCGCATCAACAACCGCACGCACCGCGAGTTGATTATCGTTGACGGCACAATCGGATTCATCGGCGGGGCGGGCTTCGCCGACCATTGGCTGATCGGCAGCGAAAAGGAACCGCGCTGGCGCGACGGAATGTACCGCGTCGAGGGTGATGCGGTGCTGAGCTTACAATCCACTTTCGCGGAAAACTGGCTCGAAGCTTCCGGCGAGATTCTGACCGGCAAAGAATACTTTCCGTTCTGCGAAACTGAGGACGACACGCCTTCGCTCGTCGTCAACAGCTCGCCGTCCGCCGGGCGCTCGACGCCCGCGCGCATGCTCTTCCAGACGCTAATGGCTTCGGCGCAGAAATCCATCTTGATTACGACGCCCTACTTTCTGCCCGACCGCAGCGCGCGCGACGAGATGGTGTGTGCCGTTAGGGATCGGGGCGTGGACGTGCAGGTCATCACTCCGAGCGACAAAAGCGATCATTTGTTGGTGCGCCGTTCGAGCCGCCGTCTCTACGGTGATTTATTAAAAGCGGGGGCGCGCATCTACGAATACCAACCGACGATGATTCACGCCAAAACGATGGTCATTGATGGGCAGTGGACAATCGTCGGCTCAACCAACTTCGACAACCGCTCGTTCGGCCTGAATGACGAAGTTAACCTCGCGGTCTTTGACGAAAAATTCGCCGCGCGCGTCGCCGAAGATTTCGCGCGAGACCGTAGAGAGAGCCGCGAAGTAACTTATGACAAATGGCGTCGCCGCTCCGTCATCGAAAAACTCCACGAGCAACTGGCGCGCGTCCTTGAGCGACAACAATGAGAAAAGAATTCAGGAGTCAGAAGTCAGGAGTCAGAATAAAAGCGGTCGCCGCCTTAGTGTATTCTGACTCCTGAATTCTGACTCCTGACTCCTATGTATGAATTCTTTCCGCGTCGCAACATACAATGTACATAAGTGTCGCGGGCTTGACCGGCGTGTGAGGCCGCACCGCATCGCGGCGGTGCTCAGGCAAACAAGCGCGGACATCATCGCGTTGCAGGAAGTCGTCAGCGTCGAGGATTCGCAACAGCGCGAGCGCGATCAGGCGCGGTTTATTGCCGAAGAACTCGGCATGCACTACTCGGTCGGCGAAAACCGCCGGCTGCACGGCGGGTCTTACGGCAACGTCCTGCTGAGCCGCTTTCCCATTCGTCACGTCCGTAACTACGACATCACATGGCGCGGGCGCGAGCCGCGCGGCTGTCTCCGCGCCGACGTTGAGATAGATTCTGCCGTCCCCTTACACGTCTTCAACATTCACCTCGGCACGGCCTTCGTCGAGCGTCGCTATCAGGGGCGGCAACTCGTCAGCCCCGACATTCTCTGCGACGAGACACTGAGCGGCGCGCGTCTCGTGCTCGGCGACTTCAACGAGTGGACGCGCGGACTCGCCTCGCGCCTACTCACCTCAGAGTTTGAGAGCGTTGACATTCGCCAACACCTGCGCCGCGCCCGCACCTATCCGGGGCCGCTGCCGCTCCTGCATCTCGATCACATCTACTTCGATTCGTCGCTTCAACTCGAACGCCTAACGCTACACAAAAGTCTAACGGCGCTCGTCGCCTCGGATCA
>JBPCPQ010000361.1:0-5603 GCA_050999015.1 Pyrinomonadaceae bacterium
CAGGCCAAGGGCGTCGGCGACCTCGGCGGCCTCGTTTCGCACGGCTGCGTCCGCATGCTGCAATCAGACCTCTACGACCTCGCGGAGAAGATCGTCGCGGCGCGCTCGGCGCCGGTGACGAAGAAGCAGATCGAGCGCGCCAAGCGCGGCAGCCGCCAGTTGATGGCGAAGCTCGACGAGCCGCTGATTGTTGACATCAACTACGACACCGAAGTTGTCGAAGGGGGCGTACTTTATCTTTACCCGGACGTTTACGAGCGCGGCACCGCGACCGTCGAGCGTCTGCGCAAAGAGCTTAAAGAGAGCGACGTTGACACGTCGACACTGAGCGACCGGACGCTCGCGCGAATGCTCACGCGCGTCGGCAGAAGGTCGGCATATGTCGTTAGCGTCGAGAGCATCGCGGCAGGACGCGCGCTGACTGGTGGTCGGGTACGACCCTTGAACGGGCGAGCGGCGGAAAGCAAAGCACCCGCCCGAAAGAGAGTTGCCTCGTTGTAGGACAAGCGTCCTCGCCTGTCTGTTTGACGCTAAAGCGGGCGTCCTTGCCTGTCGGCTACGAATGACAGGCAAGGACGCCTGTCCTACTTTCCGACGGCGTGATAATCACCGGCGATGACGGCGGTGAGACATTCGGGGCGAAAGTATTTGCGGATTGCTGTGTTAGCCTCCTCGACGGTGACGGCTTGGACGAGTTGCGGAAAGCGATCAAGATAGTCCGCGCCGAGGCGGTAAAACTCGGCGTTCCAGAGCGCCTCGGCGATCCCGGTGTTCGTCGAGAGCGAGACTTTGAATGAGCCGATGGCCGAAGACTTTTCGTCGGCCAATTCGTCGGGACGAATGCCGTTCTCGACGTAACCGCTGAGGACGTTTGTTGCCGACTCAATTGCCCGCTCGACGTTTCGCGGATTCACCGTAACGGCGACGTACCACGGCCCGGCGGCGAGGCCCGGCGCGCGAAAGCGCGAGCCGATGCCGTAGGTCAATCCTTCGCGGTCGCGCACCTCTAAGCCCAACCGCGACGAGAGCGTTGATTCGCCGAGCGCGCTGTTGGCGAGCAGCGCGGCGTAGTAATCACTCGCGTCGCGTCGCAACGGCGCGGCACACCCAAGCATCACGTCAACGCTGGCCTTCTCCTTCAACACGACGATCTCGCGCCGCGCCTCACTTTGCGGCGCGGGGTCGCTAATGTTGACGTCCACGTTTTCCGGGCCGGCGAAATTTCCGAAGGCGTCGGCAAATCGCGTTTGCACGTCGCGCGCTTCCACGTCGCCGGAGACGGCGAGAATCAACGACCGTCCGCCGTAACGCTGTTGATAGTACTCTCGTGCATCCTCGACGGTAATCGAGTTGATGCTGTTCACGAGTTGTTCGCCGGGAGGAACGAAAAACGGATTCGCCGGATCGAAGATTATGTGCGTCAGTTTTTCGTAGGCGCGGAAGCGCGTGTTGGCCTGCTGCTCCTGAATCAAGGCGACGGTCTGCTGCTTCAGCTTCTGCAACTCATCAGCGGGAAACGACGGCTCACGCAAAATTTCGGCGAGCGTCTCGATGAAGCGTGGCAAATCTTTAGAGAGCGTGCGCCCGCTCACCTGCACCGCAAAAGTGTCGGCGGAAAACTCCAACTCGGCGCCGACCGCTTCGAGTTCACCGGCAATCTGCAATTTGGTGCGCCGCCCGGTGCCGCGTTCCAACATCTCGGCGGTGAGGCGCGCGAGTCCCGGTTTGTCGCGCGGCTCGAAATAGGAGCCGGCACGGAGGCTAGCGCGGACTGAAACAATCGGTATCGCCCTGTTTTCGAGCGCCAATAGCGTCGCGCCCGTCGGCAATTCGGTGCGCGCGACACGCCCCGCGATGGACGTGAAACGCGAACGCCCGGCGCTCGCCGGCGTGTTCGCTTCCACCGCATCCGACGACTTATCGCCGCGCGGTGCTACCGGCACCTGCTCTTTCGCCTGCGGCGTCGTCGCGCCGCCAACCCCGGCATAATGATTTTCGTTGTGCGAATCTTCAGTTCCCATTACCTAATGTATAACTCCTTCTTGCGGCTCCGCCGCGCCGATGTGCGGCAAGGCTGTACCTTGCAGCTCACGTTGCTTTCACCTTTACAGAGAGGCTGTGCCTCGACCGCCGGCTTCGAGGCACAGCCTCTCCCCGAAAACTAACTTGCAACCCGGAAAGGCTGAGCCTTTCCGCACAGCGAGGCAGCAGAGCCGCAAAACTAAGAGACACGCATTATGTTTTCCATTGCCTTACAAGCGATGGCGGGGAGTGCGCGATTCATCTTCATTAACAGCCGGTAACTTTTAATTCAACTCCCCGCTATTTTTCACCGTCAATGTCAGTCTGCTTCGGAATAAAGTGGCCGACTGTGCGGTTGTCTTCGGTAAGGTAAGTTTGGACGACGCACCTAACTTCTTCGCGCGTCACGCGCCCGACGTTTGCCGCGTAATCCTTGTAGAAGCGCCAGTCGGCGACGGCCTCGGCTTCGGACATCTGCGCCGCGACGTTGAATGTGCCGTCACGGTTGTAAGCGACCTGCGCGATGATTTGCTGCTTCGCCCTTTCAACTTCCGCGTCGCTCAAACCCTCGCGCGCGATCTTGTTAAATTCGTCAAAAATCACTTCTTCGACTTCACGCGGCTCGACGCCGGGACTCACCGTCGCGTAGACGTTAAAGAGTCCGGGGTCGCGGAACTGGTCAACGTTGGTGTGAACATCAACCGCTAACTCCGTTTCGACAAGTGCTTGATAAAGGCGACAAGTGACGCCGCTCGAAAGCGCCGCCGACAGCACGACGAGCGGAAAGATGTCGTTCTCTGCGGGAGGATTCTGTGCACGCTTAGCGAGTTCGGCGTTTGGAAGGACGTTCATTTGTCCGAGCGCCGCTGGCGCGTGAAAGGCGATTTGAATCAGCGCCAACTCGCCCGCGCGACGCACGACGAGGCGGCGCTCGCCCTGCTGCTGCGGTTCGTCCGTGTAGACTTCGGGGATCGGCGCGGAAGGCGCGGGGTGAGCGCCGAAGTATTTCCGCACCAGCTCAATTGCCTCGGCGCGCTCGAAGTCACCGACGAGAATCACGGTCGCGTTCCCCGGATGATAAAAGGTGTCGTAGAAAATTTTCAGCCGCCCGGTCGGCACGTTCTCCACGTCGGCGCGCCAGCCGATGGTCGGATGATGATACGGGTGCTCGCGGAACGCCGTCGCGTAAACCGCCTCGTCCAAAACCATCGAAGGCTCGTTCTGCCCGCGCTCAAGCTCGTTGCGCACCACCGTCATCTCCGATTGCCTGTCCGCGTCGGCGATAAACGAATTGCGCATCCGGTCGGCTTCGAGCTTGATAGCCAGTTCCAGTTGATCCGAAGGCACCGTCTCGTAATAGTTGGTGCGGTCGTACCACGTCGTCGCGTTGAAGTCCGCGCCTATCTTCTGCAGCGTCCCGGCGATCTGCGTGTTCCGCTCCTTGTTGAAGGTGGGCGTCCCTTTGAACAGCATGTGTTCGAGTAGGTGCGTCGCGCCGGTGTGGCCGACCGCCTCGTTACGCGATCCGACACGATAAAGCACGCACGCCGTCGCCACCGGCGCGACGCGGTTCTCGACCAGCAACAACTTCATCCCGTTAGTCAATCTGTATTCACGGATGCCGTCCTCTTCGACGACAAATTCGATTTCGTCGGGCAGTTTCTCGTTCTGCATTATCAACATGTCTCCTTCGCTCGATGCTTTTATCTTGGCGAGGCTCGTCAAAGATGTAAAGGGCGGGGATTAAATTTGCGAACGGCCGAATTGAGAAGGTAGTTGTGGATTCGAGAAAATGTCGTGGAGTAATCGCGCCGGAGGCGCGGCGGAAATTAGCCGGTGGTGGAACCACCGGAACCACGTCCCACATGATACGCCCTGAAGGGGTGCAGGAAAGATTCGTCTGAGGCCGCGCCCGCTTTCCGGCGTCCCTTCGGGATGCAAATCGGCAAAACTTTTCTGAATTTGAAAAAGGAAATCTGCTTTGCATTACAAAGTACTTGACAGAACTTCAAGGTGGATGTAATGTTTGCTTCGTGACTGTTGTCCGCCAACTCAAATCTGATTCCTCATCAGAGGAGCCGCCCGCGCTGCACGACCGCGCGATGGACAACCTCCGCTTCATCCGCGAGACGATGGAGCGCGCGTCGTCGTTTACGGCGGTGCCGGGGTGGGGTCAGTTGGTGATCGGCGCGACCGCGCTCGCCGCCGCGTGGATCGCTGCGCGACAGCCGTCGGCCAGACTATGGGTTACGACGTGGGCTGTAGAAGCATTTCTATCTTTTCTCATCGCCGGGTGGGCGATGCGCCGGAAGGCGCGGGCGGCGGATGTTTCGTTACTCTCGCAGCCGGGGCGCAAACTCGCGGTGAACTTCTCGCCGCCGATATTCGTCGGGGCGCTGCTGACAATCGCGTTGTACCGCACTGGGGCGGTGAGTTTGCTTCCGGGCATGTGGCTGCTGTTGTACGGCGCGGGCGTCGTCACCGGCGGGGCGTTTTCGGTGAAGGCCGTCCCCGTGATGGGCGTGTGCTTCATGACACTCGGCGCCGTTGCGCTGTTCAGTTCGCCCGGCTGGGGAAACGCTTTTATGGCCGCCGGTTTCGGCGGGCTTCACATAATTTTCGGCGCGCACATTGCGAGGAGATACGGTGGTTAAGCGGAACGCACTGGCGAAAAAGGACGAGGGTAAAAGCCGCGCGGACGCGAGCGTCAAAGAATCTTTGCGCGGCGTGCGGGCGAGCCGCGCGGTGGAGACCGCGCCGGCCGATCTCGACCGCGTGATTCACGAGCGGGTGCGTTTGGCGATGATCAGCGCGCTCGCCGTCAACAAGTCTCTGACCTTTAACGACCTCAAAGGGCTTCTCAATATCACAGACGGAAATCTGAGCGTCCACGCGCGCAAACTCGAAGAGGCGGAGTACGTTACCTGCAACAAGTTCTTCGACGGGCGCACGCCAAAAACGGAATACACTTTGACGGCCGCCGGGCGACGCGCCCTAGAACGCTACCTCGATCACATGGAAGCTTTGATTCGCGCGACGCGCGGAAGCTGAGTCGGAAAAATGTCGGGCGTAAATTTTTTTGTGGGGATGCTTTATGATACAAAGGGCTTTGCATACTTCCCCGGCAAAAGGTCTACATGTCGCCATCATTATGGACGGCAACGGGCGGTGGGCGGGTGCGCGGGGCATGCCGCGCACCGCCGGGCACCGCGCCGGAGCTGACGCCGTGCGGCGCGTCGTTGAGGCCGCGCCCGAATTTGGCATTGGCACGCTGTCGCTGTTCGCTTTTTCCTCGGACAACTGGAAGCGACCGAAGCGCGAGGTGTGGGCGCTGATGCGCCTGCTTCATCATTACCTGCGCGCCGAGACAAAGAAGTGTGTGGCGCACGGCGTCCGCGTCGGGTTCATCGGCCGGCGCGACCGCCTTCCGCCACCGCTCCGCGTCGAAGTCGAAGCGGCGGAAAAGGCGACCATCGGCGGCGACGCTCTTCATCTCCGCATCGCCGTTGATTACTCGGCGCGCGATTCAATTCTGCGCGCGGCGGAACTCGTGCGCGGCGATGAAGAAGTAACCCGCGAAA
>JBPCPQ010000017.1:0-17424 GCA_050999015.1 Pyrinomonadaceae bacterium
GATTAGTTCAAGGTTCAAAGTTCAAGGTTCAAAGTTTAAAGCACCAACTCCTGACGTTTTCTGTCCATGAGTTGGTGCTTTTCAATGCAACTTTGAACCTTGAACTTTGGACTTACGACGAGACGAGTGCCGGAATGTCTATCTTGTATTTTCTGATTTTGCTGTAGAGGCGGGGGCGGTAAATGCCGAGAAGGTTGGCCGCCGCCTGCTTGTTGCCGCCGGTGCGCTGAAGCGTCTTTTCGATGACAAGCTTCTCGATGTCTTCGAGTGTCATGTTGGGCGGCACCTCCCATTCGGAACTCTGCGCCGATCTTTCGGGAACCGAGCCGTTGTCGAAGGGTAAATCAACAGGCTCAATCTTATTGCTTTTCGCGAGCAGCACGGCGCGCTCAATGACGTTCTGCAACTCGCGTACGTTGCCCGGCCACGCGTGAGCGAAGAGGCGTTGGTAGGCGGTCTGCGAGATGCCGCCGATCTGCCGCCCGTATTTGCGCGCGTACAACTTCAGAAAATGTTCGGTGAGAATCTGGATGTCCTCGGCCCGCTCGCGCAAGGGCGGTACGTGAATCGTGATTGTCGAGATGCGGTAGAAAAGGTCGTCGCGCAGCATGCCGTCACGAATCGCGTCCGCCGGCGGGCGGTTGGTGGAAGTGATGAGGCGGAAATCAACGGTGTAAGTTCGCTCGGAACCGATCTTGCGGTAGCTTCGCTCCTGAAGGACACGCAGCAACTTCGGCTGCAACTCGACAGGCATCTCGGCAATTTCGTCGAGGAGCAGCGAGCCGCCCGCCGCGTGTTGGATCAGACCGTCCTTGTCGGCGTGCGCGCCGGTAAACGCGCCCCGCGTGTGGCCGAATAGCTCGGATTCAATCAACTCTTTCGGCAGCGCCGCGCAGTTCACTTTGATGAACGGCTTTTTGGCGCGCAGAGAGTTGTAGTGGATGGCGTTGGCGATCAATTCCTTGCCGGTACCGGACTCGCCGACGATCAGCACGTTGGCGTCCGACTTGGCGACCGACTCGATGGTTTCATAAATGGTCTGCATCACTTTCGAGGCACCGATAATGTTGAAGTACTCGGTGCGCGTCGAGAGTTGGCGGCGCATCGTCGCGGTCTCGGCCATCAATTCGCGGCGCTCAAGCGCCTTCTCGACAAGTGGTAGCAGCATCTCGAAGTCGAACGGCTTTTCAAGAAACCAGTAAGCCCCCGCCTTCGTCGCCTCGACGGCGCGCGGAACAGTGCCGTAGCCGGTCATGACGATCACCTCGGTCGAAGGGTTCGCGTCTTTCGCATGGCGCAGAACTTCCATGCCGTCCATGTCGGGTAGTTGCAGATCACAGAGCACGAGATGATGACCGCCGCGATCAAACTGCTCGATGGACTCGGCCCCACTTGCGGCGGTGTCCACCGTATAACCCTCTTCGACCAGATTCTGCTTCAGCGAATCGGTCATCATCTGCTCGTCGTCAATGACCAGAATCCGTATATCTTTGCGTTCCACCGTAAGCTATCTCCTTTTTAAGCAGGGGTCAGAGGTCAGAGATCAGTTAAAGACAAAAACTAACGTCTGGCCTCTAGCCTCTGACCCCTGCTTTATCGAGCGGTAGGCGTGCGCGCATGCCGCTCGCGTCGTGCGCCACGTCGCCGCCGTGCATTCTGATGATTTTGGCCGCGAGCGCCATGCGCAAACCGTTGCTGCCCGCGAAGGATTGAAATAAATCTTTGTCGCTTTCGATTCTTACGCCGTGCCATTCGACGATGGCGAACGGGGAATCGCCGGAATCGTCGCGGCGGAGTGAAATCTCAATGCCGTTCACGGTTTTCCCAGTTTCATTTGTCCGCGCCCCAATCGTGATACTTTGAAACGCTTCGCTCACCGCCGCCGCATCAAACGTCCCCTCGTATGTTCCCGCGTCCATGCTGACATGAGAGTTGACCGCCGCCGTTAGAATTTTAGATAGATCAACGCGGGGCGCACGGCGCAGTTCGAGCGGGCGGCCATAGCGCACCATGATTGCGGTGTCGTTCGCGGCACGCTCCAAGCCGGCAATCAGCTTCGCAATCGTCTCCAACTCGTCAGCCGGACGATCCGCTTTTTCTAAACGCTTGCGGAGAAAGGTGGCATAGAGTTTGAGGCCGTTAAGCTGATTTTTTAGGTCATGCACAATCTGAACGGACGCCCGACCGAGATCGCAAAGGGCATCCGTATCCTGAAATTCTGAAGTTAATGGCTTCATTCTCTCGCGCGAGGTTGTGTGCGGGGCTGCTTTTCGTTTTATTCGAGAAGGTTTATATCCCCTGTCGTATGTACGAATTGAACCTAAGCGGTCTACCTTTTGTGTCGTGATTCGATGCGGATACTAACAAAAATCATAAGTGTTTGCTAGTCATACATTATGATAACGCAGGGCCATAATACCCCAGACATAGTCAGGGCATTCATAATTCAGAGGTGACGGTCGTGAGTGACAGTGAAACGAGACTCAAGCGGACGGTGTTATTAGTTGAAGACTTCGAGGATAACCGCTTCATGATGAGAAGGTTGTTGGAAATGAGCGGGTATCAGGTGGTCGAAGCAGTCAACGGTCAGGAGGCAGTTGACATATCTGAACGTACCCTGCCGGACTTGATTCTAATGGATTTGAGCTTGCCGCTGCTCGACGGCTTAACCGCGACCCGCCGCATCCGTACCCGGCCTGAAATGGAAAAAGTTCCTATCGTCGCCGTCTCGGCTCATGATACGGCAGACTTCCACGCCGAGGCGCTCGCCGCCGGCTGTAACGAGTACGTCACCAAACCAATTGACTTCGACGAGTTAGAAGAACTCCTCAAACGCCTTATGAACTGATTTTTGACAGTTCCTCCATTGTCCTCTCAAAAAGCGGTGCCTGAGTTTTCTTTACTCAGCGCGCTTACAACTCGCCACAAGCCCAAGTCATTCGTCTCGATCATAGCGTCGGAATCGCGCAATAAATCGGATCAATTCATCGCTTTCAACAAAACCGTCGGTAGGGCACGCAGGGTGAGACGTATTCTAAGTGGCACACAAGTTGATAGCGGTGCGGACGACGGACTCATAGTGTTTTTACGTCGCGAATTAATTTTTATGATGTCATAAAAGAAGGAATGTCCGTGAAGCCCAGCGAACTGTGATAGGCAATGTGAGTTGTAATGTCTCCCAACACACAAATGCTTACGCTGATGTGACCCATTCAGTGAATAGCGGCATCAGGTCTATCCCACTGCCCTGAATGTTGCGTCATCGTATGCTGAGCTTTGCGGGTTACAGCAGGCCGCAATGAAGTTGAAGGACTATGTAACGGGGATTACGCTGGATGTTCGCACCAAACTGCTGGTGATGCTCGCCCTCTTGTCGCTGCCCCTTCTCATTATCAGCCTTATCCAACTTAGCACTTATCAACGAACCTTAAACGAGCAAGCCAGTATGATGGCCCGCAGCGAGGCGGTAACTGTTGCGGGAGCCTTAGAATCGTGGCTCGAAGGTCGTGCGGTGCAGAGCAGCGCGGAAGGACTCTCGCCCGGCGAGGCGCGAGAATTATACGAACGCACGCGAAAGTACTTTGCGCCGAACACTGACGTGGTAGTCACGATCTTTGACGCGCGGGGACGCGCCGTTCAAAACCCGACCTCGCCGCAGCAAATTGCTGCAGCCGATGTCATCTCCTTTGAATCCGGTCGGCGGCGATGGGCTGACGGCGTAGAGCGGGAGACGAGCATACAACGTGTGGAGCCGTTCGGATGGAGCGTCGCGGTCGGCGTGCCGTTACCCGAAAATACTCCCGCCGGGCGTTCGATCATCGTGCTGACGGCGACGTGGGCGCTTGCGCTGCTCGCCTCAATCTCGCTCGCGGTGTGGGCGGTCGGGCGCTTTACCACGCCTCTTCGTCAACTCACCGCTTCGGTCTCGACGCTCGGCGAGGGGCAGTTTCAGGAGCGCGTCGCCGTCCAGACAAACGATGAAGTGGGGATGCTCGCCGCCAGCTTCAATGCGATGGCGGAAAGCCTCCAGATGAAGTTTGATGAGGTCAAAACTCAGGGAGCGTTCATCGAAGAAGTTCTTAACAGCTTGCCGCTCGGCGTCGCCGTGCTTGACGCGAGCCTTGTCATCCGTAAGGCCAACTCTACTTTCGCGGACATCGTCGGCAAAGACAGCGCTCCCCTCGCGGGGCGGAAGTTATTCGAGGCCGTCGGAGAACTGATAGGTTTGCGCGAAGTCATGGATGAGGTGCGCCGAACCCGCCGGGCCTTCGTCAACTACAGCCTCCCGCTCGGTTTCGCGGGGGCGGACGGTGATCCGGAGACGGGGACAAAGTTCTGGGACGTGATTCTGTGGCCGACCACCGAGCAAGGATCAAGCAGCAGCGATTTAATTCTGATCCTCTCGGAAGTGTCGAAACGTGTGCGTGCGGAGAAGCTGGCGACGGCCGCTTTCGCCTCGGAGAAATCGCGCGCCGCCGAGTTGGGAAGCGTCATCAAGCAGATGAATGAGGGCGTCGTGATCGTTGACGCGCGGGGGCGTTACCGTGTCAACCCGGCGGCGGCAAGTATCCTCGGGCGCGCGCCCGGCGAGTTTCGCGACGGCGTGACGGCGCTGATGGACGACATGGCGCTTCACGATTTGCAGCGGAACAAACTATCACCGGTGGAGACTCCCATCGGACGCGCACTCGATCACGGCGAGAGCGTCTTCGGTGAGCACGTCTTGTTGCTGCGCGGCGCGGTGCAGGAAGAGCGGGTGTTGGAAGTGAGCGTCACGCCCCTAATCGGGGAAGCCGGAAAGCACGGCGACGGATTAGTAGCGGTCTTCCGCGACATCACCGAGGAGGTGCGCCAGCACAACGAGGTCGTCGCCGCCTACGACCGCCTGCGCGAGCACGACCGACTCAAGTCCGCCTTCGTCGCTAACGTGAGCCACGAGTTGCGCACGCCGCTCAACGTCATCATCGGCATGTGTCAGTTGCTCGCCAAAGACCGCAAACTCCCGCTCGCCCCTTTGCAGAGCGAGGCAGTGGGTCGAATGGAGCGCAACGCATTCGCGCTGCTCGATCTGGTCAACGACCTGCTTGAATACTCGCGCCTCGAAGCCGGTCGCGCGGCACTCCATCTAGAAAATGTTGATGTCGCGGAGGTGGCGAAGGAGGTCATCGAATCATACGACGCCGAGGCGCAAAGCAAGGGACTCAGTTTGCGCGCCGAAACGGCGTCCGGTCTGGGGTTTGTAAGAACAGACCGGAATAAACTCACGCAGGTGCTTTCAAACTTAGTGAGCAACGCCATCAAGTTCACGCCCGCCGGTGAAGTGGCGATCACCGCCGGCTCGCTTGACGACGAGCGCTGGTATGTTGAGGTGCGCGACACCGGCATCGGCATATCGAGCGATGCTTTAGGGTATATTTTTGAACGCTTCCGTCAGGTTGACGACCGCCTGACGCGCTCTTACGGGGGCGTCGGTCTCGGACTCGCTATCACGGGCAAGATCGTCGAACTGCTCGAAGGCGAAATCACGGTCGAGAGCACGCAGGGCGGGGGAAGCTGCTTTCGCATCACGTGGCCGCGCGCGGCGCGTCCGCGCACCGGAACCGGCTCGCTCGTCGGCAACTCCGACACCTCCGCAGCGCACATTCCGAACTTGCGCGCGCGTACCGGCTAGCTATAGCTTGGGGCCCGCAAGTCCCGAAGAATTTGAAATTTCAGATTTCAAATCTTTACGAAGAAAGTTCCTTGCGGCTTGTTGCAGAAGGGTTGGTTCTCGCAACGGAAATCGCAAATCAAAATCATGACGCAGCCGGAGAAAAATATCGTCGAAGCCGATTCCACGCGGCGCAACATCTTTATCGGCATCGCCCTCGTCTCGGCGCTGCTAATCGCGGGCGTGGTTTACCTCGTGACGCGCCCAAGTTCGCAGGGTGTCGAGCCACGTCTCGAAAATGCATTGCGAACCGGGTCGCCGGAGTTCGACCAGTACCGTGAGCGCATCGTGATTGATTTCGACCCGGACGAGAACGCGACTACCGGCGTGCGTGCGCTCGGCGATTTGGTGGTCAACATGAAGCCGACGATCCGCAACTTCACGGGCCGCACGATCACCGGCCTTGAGCTTCACGCCTCAGCCATTGATCTCGAAGACAAGGTGATGAAAGAGCGGACGGTAATCGCCGTTCCCCGATCCGGCGCGGGTGAGCTTGCCCCGAACAAAACTCTCGACGTGCCGATCATGCTCGAAGGCCTGAGCAAAGACATTCTTCCCGCTAACCTCCGCATCGAACTAACCGGCGTCAGGTTTAAGTAGTGATGAGTGAAAATCAGGAGTCAGAAAACAGAAAACAGAATACAAAATGAGTGAGGCCGCGAACCACTTTAGCTTCTGTTTTCTGTGTGCTGTCTTCTTATTCATCACTCATCACTACTTACGAAGAGTTCTTCGAGTGGATTGCCGGTGCGCTGCACGGAGATGAGGCGCGCGCCGCACGCGCGTGCCGCCTGAAGCGCGGCATCAACATGTTGTTCGGATGGAACCTCAATGCGCGCGCCGCCGGGCGTGACAGTTATGCGCGCTTCCTTAAGAGCGGCGAGCGCACGCTCTAAACGCGGCGCGTCTGCGTCGCCGACGACGATCTCCATCGCGCGGTCGTCGCCGTCGAGTTGCCGCAAGTCTTCGAGTCGCCCGATGTGTGCGAGGTGACCGCGCTGCATCACGGCGGCGCGGTCGCACAGCACTTCGATGTCGGCGAGGATGTGCGAGCACAAAAAGACGGTCGTGCCGCTTGTGCGCAGGGACGCGATTAAGTCTCGCACTTCGCGGCGTCCGATTGGATCGAGGCCGCTCATCGGCTCGTCGAGGAACACCACTTCCGGGTCGTTGACGAGCGCCTGCGCCAGCCCGACGCGCTGCAACATTCCCTTCGAGAATTTTCGCAGTTGTTTGTCCCAGCTTTTTTCGTCGAGCTGCACGCGCTCGAGAAGTGCCGCCGCCCGCGCGCGCCGGTCGCGCCGGCCGTAGCCGAAAATCTCCGCGCAGTATTCCAGAAACTCACGCGCCGTCAGGTAGTCATAAAAGTACGGATGCTCCGGCAGGTAGCCGATGCGGGCGTGCATTGAAACGTCGTTGATGTCGCGCCCGAGAATTGAGGCGCTCCCCGAAGAAGGATACATCAGGCGCATCAGGAGCTTGATCGTCGTCGTCTTCCCCGCGCCGTTCGCGCCGAGGAAACCGAAAATCTCCCCGCGCTCGATTGCCAGCGACAAACCGTCGAGCGCGCGCACTTTACGCTTGCGCCAGAAGCCGACCTCGTAATCCTTCGTCAGATTGTTTATCTCGACAACGTGCGACACCTTCTTTGCTCCTTGTATAGCAGTGGTCAGTGGTCGGTGGTCAGTGTTTTCTTAGTTTGCGAGCGCATGACATCGAGTGGAAGGAATCTTGCTGTATGTCATCTGCGCGGAATCTCCGATTGGTCGCCAAGATCAACGTCGCATGTGGCGGCGTTAAGCACGTAGTGTACGCCGGTCGGATCAAGCGGAGCGCCGGAAGCATCAACTCTGAGTCGCGCTGCGCGCAGAAGCGGAGCGACCTCGCCCCATTGACCCACGCAATCGCCGGTGCGCGCCCGGTGAGCTTCGAGCACACGACGAATCGCATCTCGCTCGTCGAGCGAGTCAATCTGTAGGAGTCTCTTCAAAGCCGTTGTCTTAACTTGTTCATCATCGGCTTCGGCGTACATGCGCTTGTATATGTCGCGCGCAACGGCGCGGCTGCCACCGCCGATTTGCATCTGCGCTGACATTACCCGCATCCACGATGGCGCACCCGGAACACCCGCACCCGCCGCGTAAGCCTCGCTCGCTTCATGAAATTGCCCGCGCTGCCAGTGGATGAAACCTAAATAATGACGGAGTCGCCACGCTTCCGGGTTCGCCTCGATGCCTTTGTGCAGGAGACGGATGGCGGCGTCGGCATCCACGGTTGGCAAAACCATCGCGCCGTATTCATAGACGGCGATGAATTGTGGGTCGAGTGTCGCGGCGTGATCGAGCAGCGGCGCGAGTTGTTTGACACGCAACGGGCTTAAATCATCAAGACTCAAGTCGCCTTCGTGGTTGACCATTTTACGTCCGACGTATTGCAGCGTGCGCAGCCAGTACCAGTCGGCGACGACGGCGTTGAAGCCGAGACTCATCCGCCGCGCCGCCCCCGGCGTGACGTAAATCTCTTCGGTCTCGTAGCGCACGCTCAGGTCGGATGCCGGATGTGCTTCGATGAAGCGCGCGAGCAGGACGATTGTCGTTAGTCCGATTAACACGACGGCGACGAGCGCCGCGTCGCGCTTTCCCCACATATTGCGGCGCGAAAGTCTCGCCGCCGCGTTCACAGTGTCGCTCCCGGTTATCATTTGAAATTGCGGCGGCTGAAGATCAGCGTTGCGGCGGCGAGCAGGACGATGGTGTAAGTCAGTCCGTAGAGTATCCCGACGACGAAGGACGCAGCGGGAGGCGTCTCGCCGTGCCCGGCGGCGGTGATGAAACTGTAGTTCGAGAAGTTCGGCAGAAGATAATAGAGCGCGCCGAAAAAGAGGCGCGTGCTGTTTGAGCCGAGCGCAGCGGCGAACGTTTTCAGGTCGGCGCTGAAGTGGCCGATGACGAACACGAAGAACGTGCATAGCGCGGAGAGCGCGGGTGAGGAAAACGACGAGAACAATAACGCGACGGCGACGACGATCATCAACTGCACGTAGATGAGAGCAATGGCCGGCCAGATCATCCACGCGAGCGAAGTGCCCGCGCCGCCGACGTAAAGCAGTGCTGCCGAGACGCCGACGCCCATCACCAACACGTTGACCGCGAGCGTCAGACACAAGCCGAGGTACTTTCCGACGAGGAACTCGCCGCGCCCGACCGGCTTCGCAAAGATTGCGTAGATGGTTCGCCGCTCGATTTCTTTGTAGACCAAGCCGACGCCGACGAAGATGGCGATGAAGACGCCGAACATCAACATCGCGCTCAGCCCCATGTCAACGATAATCTTCGCCTCCTGCGCCGCCGACAAATCGCCGATGAAGATTGCGCCAGCGGTCAGCAACAGCACGAACAAAACGAGATTATAAAGAACCCGGTCGCGCACCGCTTCGCGAAAAGCATTGCGCGCGATTGCCGCGATGCGCGACAAAGTGCCGGACGCGGAGCCTTGTCTGTCGGCGTCCGCGACCTGAGCGCCCATCTCAGAGATGTACGTTTCTCCGCTCATCAAGAAGTGACGACTCATAATTGTAGGTCTTCGGTGACGTTAAATAAACCACTCTCAGCTTGGAGGCACCGTCGCTCCTGCCGATTCGTTTCAGTTGTCGCTGAAAGCGATGCGGGGAAGCGACCTGCTGCGGGGGATGATGCCGAAGCGTCTTTCGCTTTCTGAGATAACGATCCGGGCACAATCTTCAGGGAACAATTCACCCGGCGAGGCAATGCGCGGATCGCTTCGCGCGGCGCGCGTTGCGGCGTCGGCACCGACGCTGATTAGCTGTTGCCATCCGCGCGCCGCGCGCTCGTCGAGCGAGAGTGCAACGGCAAACTCTTTCCCGGCTTCCTGCGGTTCACCCACTTCGGTAAGCGCAGCGGCGTGACGGGCGCGCAAGAATACTGAGCGAGGGTAAACTTGAACTGCGTAAGCGTAGGTCTTCTCCGCTGACGCCAAATCACCGGACTCCGCCTCGGCGGCGGCGAGGCGGGCATAAGCGCCGGAAGTGTTGAAGCCGCGCGCGACCCCATAACTCAAGTGTGGCACAGCCTCTCTCGCCCGCCCCTGAGCGTAAAGCCACAGGCCATAATTGGAATGCGTTTCGGCGTCGTGCGCGTCCCACGCGAGGGCGGCTCGGTAAAATAGTTCGGCTCGGATCGGCTCACGACTCATCGCCGCGAGTCCCTGCCGCGTCGCGTTCATCGCCCGCGCGGTCGCGCCGTAAAGAAACAGCACTGTAAGCGCCAGCGCGCCGACGTGAGCGGCGCGGTAGAAGCGCGGCACAACAATCACTGCCGTCGCTTCGATTTCTGACGTCTGTTCGGCGAATCTGGAAACAATCGCGGCGGCGAAAAAGAAGAGCAACCCGCCTGCCAACCATCCGAATTGAAACACACTGGTTCCGGCGCTGAGCGCAAACGCTACCAGTCCTCCGCCCGCACCGAGGGCGAGCGTCGCGTCCGGCGTATGGCGTAGAGCACGCCATACTATTATCGCGAGTTGAAAGAAGAAGGCGCACAGCAGCGCGAAGCCGACGAGTCCGGTTTCAGCCAAGACCTGCATGTAAAAGTTGTGCGGCTGCTGAATCATCATCTCCTCGTTCTTGCCGACGAGTGGGCTGGCGGGACGGGCGGCGGCGAAACGGGCGCGCGCTTCGGGAAACGCGACTTCGTAGTTGTTGGCGCCGATGCCCGTGAGCGGGCGGGCGCGCAGCATCTCAAGCGCAACGCCCCAGTAAAGAAATCGGACATTAACATTCGGTTCGCTGAGGGAAGTAGATTGCAGCCGCGCCAGCGCCGACACCCTACCTTCGCTGAGAGGTGATGGCGCGAACTGAAGCAGCGTAGCGAAGGCGAAAGCGGCGGTAAGAAGCGCCGCGCGTGCGACACTACGCGGCCGGCAGTTGCGCTTTACAAGCATTCCGACGACGACGACAGACAAACCCACCGCCGCGCCGATAATCGGCGCGCGCTCCAATGCCTGTAGAATTGCGATCCATCCAAGCACCGTCGTCAGTCCGCAGAGTAGGGCGGCGCGAGATTTTCGAGCGCGAAGGGTGCAGGCGGCGAAGACGGGTACGACGACGCCGAGAGTTTCGCCGAAGCCGCTGAAGTATCGAAACATCGAACCCATCACCAGCGGAGCATCGGTCGGCGCGCCCCAGTAGCCGGCCATGCACGAAACGCTCAGGACACCCACCACGATGCCCAACGTCCAGAACGAAGCGCGAAGAATCGCCGGACGGGCGACGACGCGGAGCATGACCAGAAAGAAAATCAGATACGCGCCCCACGTTAGTGAAGAGTAGATGGCTTTGTACGGGTGAGCGGCCCACAGCGCCGACGCCGCGCTCCATAACGTGGAAAATGTCGCCGGCAGCAGCAACATTTTCTCGTTCCTGTTCAGCGTGAAGACCGCGCGCCCGCCTCTTCGTGTGCGATTGAAGAGTAGAGCGAGCAGCGTCGCGGTGAGGAGCAGACTTAAGACAAACTCTTGCCGCCACGGAAGGCCGCCGACGTTCGGTCGAGGCAGCCCCGGAAGGTACGGCGTCAGGATAACGAGCGGCCACAGCGCGCCGACGATCCACAACGGCTCGCGCCGGAAAAGTCGGATGGTCTTGAGCATGGCTTGGTAAAAAGAGTTCGAGAGCGAAGCCCGAAGACTTCGCTCCCTCTGAAATCGAACTTTGTTGATGAGATTAGTTGCCGACGACTGTACCGGTGGCAACTGCATAAGCCGTCTTCAAACCCGTGTTCTGCGCATTCTGGAAGAGAACGCCGCTCTGATCCGTCTCGAACTGATTGTTGCCGGTTGCTGTCACGCCGGTGTCAACTTTGGGCGCGATTGAAAGCAGGTAGCCGGCGTCGCCGGCATCCATTTCCATTTGGTAAATGTAGCCGCTCTTCGCCGTCGTGTTGTCGGTAATGGCCCCGGAAAGCGAGGTGTCAATCAAGCTGGCACCTTGGAGGGCAGCGGCGTCGCCATACAAACCAGCGCCGGTGGTCGCTGAGAAGGTCGCTTGTGAACTGGTGACGACGCGAGAATTAGCCTTAGCTGAAGCATCGTTGGCGGCGCGGCGGGAGGCGAGGAGGTTGGGGATGGCGATGGCGGCGATGATGCCGATAATCGCGACGACGATCAAAAGCTCGATGAGTGAGAAGCCCTGTTGGCCTTTTTTCTGTTGCATTTCTGTAGGGTGCTCCTTGAGAGAAGTAAAAGGTTTTGGAAAATTTCTCGCGCCGTCGGTCGCCCTCTCAGGCCACGCGCCGCATGATGCGCGATGTGCTCACCGGATCACTAGACAAGCCTCGTGCCAAATGTGGGTCGAAACGCTGTTGACTGGCAAAAAGCGCCGGTTTGCGGCCTATTTTAGACGAAGCGTTGAAGGATTGAGAGATGTGCCCGGAAGGTGGTTCATGGCACCTTAACACTTTACGGCAGAAGTTCGGTGACGGTTTTTGTCAATGAACAGATGGGAATTTTGCTTCGCCGGGAGCGCGGGCACCCTCAGCCCGCAAGCCTGCGACAGCAGGCTAATGCAACGTGCTTGATGACGGGCGCAAATTTTACTCATTGCGTCGGATGTTCGCGCCTCTCGGCGCTCATGGCGGGCTGAGGGTGCCCGCGCTCCCGGGATGATCCGCGCTCCCGGCGCAATGAAACTATTCCCCGGCGCTGCTGCCGCGCGCGGCCTCGTCGCGGAGTTGCGCGGTCATGCTGCGGATGCCGTGCTTGTCGAGCAGATGACGGAAGGAGCGCACCGAGAGGTGAAGGATTTCGGCGGCGCGCGTTTGGTTGCCGCCCGTCCGGCGCAGGGCTTCGAGAATGTATCTCTGCTCAAGCTGTTCTAAGTGGGCGGCGAGATTGAGTCCCTCTTCGGGAAGATCGAAGACGGAAGTGGCGCGCGCCGGGTTGTAATTGGTTATCTGCTGCGGCAGGCTTTCGGGACGGATGGTGCCGGAGCGGTCGAGAGCGACGGCGCGCTCGACTGTGTGCTCAAGCTCGCGCACGTTGCCCGGCCACGAGTAACGCTCGAACAGTTCCATCGCCTTTTCCGAAACCGTAATCGAGCGCCCCGACTGTGCGCCGAATTTTTGCAGAAAGTGTTCGACGAGATCGGCGATGTCTTCGCGCTTCTCCCGGAGCGGCGGCAATTCAATCGGGATCACCGAGACGCGGTAAAACAAATCTTCGCGGAACGTGCCCGCCTTGACCATCGCCTGCAAATCGCGGTTCGTCGCGGCGATGACGCGCGTGTCAAAGGCCACTTCCTCGTGCGCGCCGACGGGCCGCACTTTTCTCTCCTGCAAAACGCGCAGTAATTTGACCTGCATCGTCGGCGACATCTCGCCGATCTCGTCCAGAAAAATCGTCCCCTTGTCGGCGGCTTCGAACAAACCTTTGCGGTTCGCCGTCGCGCCGGTGAACGCGCCGCGCACATAACCGAAAAGCTCCGACTCGAGCAGCGTCTCGGTGAACGCGCCGCAGTTGATCGGCATGAACGGCTTCTCGGAGCGTGGTGATAAATTATGTACCGCGCGCGCGACCATTTCTTTGCCCGTTCCCGATTCGCCGGTGATGAGCACGGTTGACTGAACGTCCGCGATTGTTTCGATCATCTGGTAGACGGCCTGCATGCGCGGCGAGCGTCCGATGATCTGGTCGAGTCGCCCGCGCTCGCGTTGCGCGCGCTTGAACGCGCGATTTTCCCGCAGCAGGTGAAGACGTTCGAGCGCCTTCTCGACGATCAGCTTCAACTCGTCAACGTCGAAAGGTTTCTGAATGAAATCGTCCGCGCCGAGCTTAAATGCCTCGCGCGCCGTCTCGACGGTGGCGAACGCGGTCATCATCACCACACCGACATCGGGCAGGAACTCGCGCGCCGCGCGCAGAAGCTCGATGCCGCCCATGTCGGGCATCTTCACGTCGGAGATAATCAAGTCAGCGGCCTCGGCGCGCAGCATGTCGAGCGCCTGCCGCCCGTTCTCCGCCGCGCGCACCTGATGATTCGCGCGCGCGAAGACAAGCGACAAAAGCTGTCGCATGCCTTGTTCGTCGTCAACAATGAGAAGGTTGGACATAGCAAGTAGAGGTCAGAGGTTAGAGGTCGGAGGTCAGTAAGAGCAGCATAACCTTAGCTCTATTCTCTGTGATTACGTATCGTCAGCCAATGATCGTAGTAGGCCGTTGATTATGCGCCCTACTTCTTGGAGTTGATTCGGCACGCCGTCATATTGCTCTGCGTTTAGATAGCCGAGACGGAAGGCGAGTTCTAAGTGCGTGTCGAGTTCTAATAGAGAGCCTCGCGCGTTACCCAAAAACTGACGAAACTCTGCTTTCAATCTTCGTCCCTGTCCCTCTGCGATGTTGGCAGGAACAGAGACCGCCGCTCGACGCATCTGATTTGTCAGCGCGAATAACTCTTCCTTCAGAAGGGTTTTGCTCGTGGTGTAAACCGTGACCACTAAATCCATTGCCTTCTGCCAAGCTATTAAATCACGATGACTTCGTATTTGACCGTTGCCTTCTGTCATATCTTTACTGACCTCTGACCTCTGGTCGCCGCCGGCAATTCCACCGTGATCGTCGTGCCGTGACCCTGACGGCTGCGGACGTTGATTGTACCACCGTGATCGCGGACGATTTGGTAAACGATGGAGAGGCCGAGACCCGTTCCGCCGGTCGTGGACGAGGAGAACGGCTCGAAGAGGCGTTCGACTTGTTCGGGCGACATGCCGCGCCCGGTGTCGGTAAAGGTAATGCGCAATGAATCGTGGGCGTTCGGGAGCAACTCGGCGCGCAGCGTCCCGCCGTCGGGCATCGCGTTGAGCGCATTGCGCGCAAGATTCCAGAAGACCTGTTTGATGCCGGCGGCGTCAATCATCGCGCGCACCGGCTCAACGGGTAAGTCATCCACAATCAGGTGTCCGTCGCGGATTTCAGGGCTGTGCCGGAGCAACGCGAAGGTTTCCCGGAGAGGCTCGCGCACGTCTGTCTCGATGAGCGTGACGGGCCGTGGGCGCGCATAAGTGAGAAAGTCGGTGATGATCTGGTTGAGGCGGTCGGACTCGCGCAGCACGATCCCCATCAATTCGGATTCCGCCGAGTCGGCGGTGACGCCGGCGCTCAAGACCTGAATCGAGCCGCGCATCGCGGCCAGCGGATTGCGAATCTCGTGCGCGATCCCGGCAGCGACGCGCCCCACGGCGGCCAGCTTATCCTGCCGCCGCGAGGTCTCTTCGAGCGAGCGCACCTCGGTCAAATCCTGAAACGAAATGACGAGTCCCGGTGTCTTACCGCCCTCGGTGTAAAGCGGCGAGATGCTGTAGCCGAGGCGCAGCCGGAGTCGTTCCGCCGTCAGGCATTCAGCTTCGTAGCGCGGATTCGGCTGTCCCTCTGACGAGGCGCGCAGTGAGGCTTCGATCTTGTCTTTAATGTCGCCGAGAATAACTGCAATGTCCTCGCCGCGCAGGTCGGCGGCGCGGTAGCCGGTAATCTCTTCGGCGGCGATGTTGAAGGTGTAGACGCGGCCTTCGAGGTCGGTCGTGACGAGGCCGGAGCGGATGGATTCGATGACGCGCTCGTGCAACGCGCGCAGATTGTCGAGCGCGTGCGTCGCTTCGATCAACTGCACGTCGGAGCGTTTTTGCCGGGCGGCGAGTTGCGCCGCCAGCAGCCCGACGACGAGGAAGGCGATGTCGTTAAAGGCGATAGTTCCGAGTGTACGCCCAAGGGGAATTCGTGGTGAATCGCCGCTCCCGGTGTAGAACCAACTCAGAGCGATGGAAAGCATCACCATCGTGTAGCAGAAGGCGCAACCGACCGAGGTTGAGAGCGCCTCGCGCGCTCCCAAGAAGATGCTCGCCAGCGAAATGATGACGATGTACAGCGCGGCGTAAGGCGAGTATAAATCGCCGGTCGCCCAGACGAGCCACGTGACGAGCAGCACGTCGAACAAAAATTGCGCCCCGATTTGGAACCGCACCGGGATGAAGGAGAAGCGCAGCACCGAAGCGTAGACAAGCGACAACACGAGTGCCGCGACGCCGGCGGAAAAAGTCGGGTGCAGTGAACTGTCGCCCGGAGTGACGAAGCCGTTCTGCCGCCACGCCGCGCTGGCGGCGAGCAACAACAGGGCGGCGATGAGCCGTCCGAGCACAAGCCACCACAGCCTGTTACCGAGCGTCGCCGTCTCGCCCCGCTCGGTCTTCACGTTTGCGCGGGTCTTACTCATCACACGATAAGCCTAACATAACTAAAGACGGCAGTGACGAAAGCGAGGTTAAGCGGCGTTCAATCCCCGTTGTTGACTGCCGGCGACGCGGTGAATGAAGAAACTCGAAAGCGGCGACGCGCCAGACCTCAGTCCCGGCGCGCGCCGCCGCTTTCAAACCGGCAGTGTCAGTGGTTGTCGTCCGCCTCTCTAGCGCCTGCCGTCTTCAACTGCCCGGGCTTGAGAGCTTGCCGATCAATGAGAACAGCGGCAGATACATTGCGATCACGATAGACCCAATGGTGATGCCGAGAAACCCGATCATCACAGGTTCGATTAATGTGAGAAGATTGGCGATGGCCGCGTCAACTTCCTGCTCGTAGAAGTCGGCGATCTTGCCGAGCATCGCGTCGAGCGCGCCGGTCTGTTCGCCGATGCCGATCATCTGCGCGACCATGTTGGGGAACACTTCGGAGGCCTTCAGCGGTTCGACGACGCTTTCGCCGCGTTCGACGCCGACCCTGATTTTCGTAATCGCTTCTTCGAGGATGACGTTACCGGCGGTGCGCGCCGTGATGTCGAGCGACTGAAGAATGGGGACGCCCGACGAAAGCAGCGTCGAGAGCGTGCGCGAGAATCTGGAGACAGCAATCTTGCGCAGGATCGAGCCGATAATCGGGATTTTCAGCGTCACTGAGTCAATGCGGCGGTGACCACCGATTGTTTGGTAGTACGAGCGTAGACCGATCACGCCGCCGATGATTGCGCCGAGAATCATTAGCCCGCCCCACCCGGCGAGGAAGTTGCTGAAGCCGACCACGATCCGCGTCGGGAGCGGGAGTTTCTCGCCGGGACCGAGCAATCCGAGAAAGATCAACTCGAACTGCGGAATGACGAAGATCATAATGACGGCGACGACGGCCACAGCGATGAAGATTACCGCCGCCGGGTAGACCATCGCCGAGATGACGTCGCGGCGCAGCTTGACGATCTTCTCGATGTATGTGGAAAGACGCTGAAGAATCAAGTCGAGAATACCGCCCGTCTCGCCCGCCTCAATCATGTTGACGAAGAGTTGGTCGAAAACCTTGCCGTGTCGCGCCATCCCCGCCGCGAGCGTCGAGCCTTCCTCAACATCCTGACGCACCTGCGTCAGCACTTCCTGAAAGTATTTGTTCTCCTGCTGCTGCGCGAGGATGTCGAGGCACTGCACCAAAGGAAGCCCCGCGTCAATCATCACCGAAAACTGTTTCGTGAATATCGAAAGGTCTTTGGCTTTGACTTTCTTCCGCCCGCCGAATTTTGGCAGTGCGACCTCGCGCCCCTTTTCCTTCACGGAAGTGAGCATCACCTGCTCGCGCCGCAGCACCTGCCGCAAAATCTCGCGGCTGTCGGCGCTCCGCTCGCCGACGATAACTTCGCCGACTCGGTTACGACCCTTGAAGACGTATGTGGGCATGAA
>JBPCPQ010000059.1:0-3226 GCA_050999015.1 Pyrinomonadaceae bacterium
CTTGACAATTTTCCGGGCATTTTTGTATTCTAGCCGTTCGCGTTTTAGACGCTTCTTTCCAAGAGAGTTATCTATGTCAACATACTTTCCGAGCGGGTCAGGACTCGCAGAAAATCGTAAGTGGTACGTGGTTGATGCGGCAGGGCAGACGGTCGGGCGACTCGCGACGGAAGTGGCGCGCGTGCTGACCGGCAAGAACAATCCGCGCTGGACGCCGTTCATAGACATGGGCGATCACGTGATCGTCATCAACGCCCGTCGGGCCGTCTTCAAAGGCTCAAAGGCTGAGCAAAAAGTTTATCGCCATCACACTCAATATCCGGGCGGATTGCGCGAGATTTCCGTCAAGGATCAATTCGCAAAACATCCTGAGCGGGTGATTGAGTCGGCGGTCAAAGGCATGTTGCCGAAAAACAAACTCGGCAAGGCGATGGGGAAAAAGCTGAAGGTCTATGCGGACGCCGAGCATCCGCACTCGGCGCAGCGACCACAGACGCTTGAGGTCGTTACGCGCGCCGACTAACAAAGTCAATCGCGCAAGCACTATCGTATTTTTGAAGGACAAAAACTGTGGCAGATATTCAGTATTACGGAACGGGGCGGCGCAAAACTTCGACCGCGCGCGTTTATTTGCGACCGGGGGCAGGTGGTTTCAAGGTCAACCGCAAAGAATTTGACCAGTACTTTCCTAATCAGGCGTTGCGGATGGTGATTCGACAACCGCTCGCGCTCACCGATACCGCCAACAAATTCGACATCATCGTTAACGTCGCCGGCGGCGGGCCGGCCGGACAAGCCGGGGCTATTCGTCACGGCATCACCCGCGCCCTGATGGAATTCAATGCCGACCTGCGCCCCACCCTGAAGCAGGCCGGCCTCGTAACCCGCGACCCGCGCATTAAAGAGCGTAAAAAGTACGGACAGAAGGGCGCACGCAAGCGCTTCCAGTTCTCGAAACGATAACACGTGGGTGATAAGTGATGAGTGATGGGTGATAAGTAAGAGCTTTATTCCTATTACCTATCACTCATCACTTATCACTATTTTGAATCCATTGTCGTGTCACGATTGGTTGCTCTCTTTTGAAGGAGAGTCGCTGCGGGCGCGGCGAGTACATTAAACCAATCCAGCTAGAGGAGGTTCTCTTTTGGTATCTGTCACGATGAAAGAATTGTTGGAGGCCGGCGTTCACTTCGGCCACCAAGTCAGGCGTTGGAATCCGAAGATGAAAGAATACATTTTCGGCGAACGCAACGGCATCAACATCATTGATCTGCAAAAGACGCAACGCATGTTCCGCGACGCGATTCAATTCGTTACCAATCTGGCGAGTGAGGATCGCGGGCGCACAATTCTCTTCGTCGGCACGAAGCGACAGGCGCAGGACGCGATTCGCGAGGAGGCGGAACGCGCCGGGCAGTTTTACATCAATCAACGGTGGCTCGGCGGCCTTCTGACGAACTTCCAGACCGTTCAAAAATCAATCAAGCGTTTGCGTGAACTCGAAGCGATGCAGACCGATGGGCGCTATGAGATGCTGACGAAGAAGGAGCGCCTCAAACTCGACCGCGAACGCGAGACCCTGGAGAAAAACTTTTCCGGCATCAAGAGTATGAACCGCGTTCCCGACGCGATTTTCATCATTGATGTGCGCAAAGAGGAAATTGCGGTCGCGGAAGCGAACCGACTCGGCATCCCCGTCATCGCCGTGGTTGATACCAACTGCTCGCCCGAAGGAATTGACTACATCATTCCCGGAAACGACGACGCGCTACGCGCCGTGCGCCTGTTCGCAGCGCGCATCGCCGACGCGGTGGTTGAAGGCCAGCAGATGCGCTCGAAAGGTGTCGAGGATGAAGAAGGCGCGGAGCAGCAAGTTCAGCAGAATCAAGAATCGGGTGGCGCCGTCACTGACGGCGATACGCAACCGCGCCGCCGCGAGACATCTTCCGTCACGACGCGCCGCGATCCCGGAGCCGAGTCGCAGAATTTCACTGACATGAATGCTTCCGCCCCATCTGCCGAAACGCAGGTGTCGGTGCCGGGCAATCAAGGCTTTGGGAAGACCGGTCAGCAGCCTGATAGTGTCGGCGATCATCCGCAGGAAGGAAGTAGCGCACCTGTGCGCGGCGCATCGGGTGGTGGCGATGAAGAAGGCGACCTGCCCGGACAGTCATCTCCCTCACAAGAGAAGGGCGCGGAGACGGTCGGCGTCGCTAGTTGACGCGAATCAAACATTGAGTTTTAGTTTTCGGCGAGCGCAGCCTCCAGAAGCGGACAACCCGCCGGGCTGCGCTTTACTAATAAGCAGTCAGCTTTCAGCAAAACCATTTCCGGCTGAAAGCTGATAGCTGACAGCAATCCTCTTTAAGGAGATTTTTTAAGCGATGGCGGATATTACGGCGGGCGCGGTGAAAGCGTTGCGAGAGAAGACCGGCGCGGGGATGATGGAATGTAAAACGGCGCTGACGGAAGCGGGCGGGAACGAAGATCAAGCGATTGAGCTTCTGCGCAAGCGCGGCCTCGCATCGGCAAAAAAGAAAGAAGGGCGCATCGCCGCCGAGGGCGCAGTCGGGTCGTACATTCACATGGGCGGCAAGGTCGGCGTCCTCGTCGAGGTCAACTGCGAGACGGATTTCGTCGCGCGCACCGAAGAGTTTCAGCAACTCGTCAAAGACATTGCGATGCACATCGCGGCGGCGGAACCGCGCTACGTTTCGCGCACCGAAGTTCCCGCCGACGCGCTCGATAAGGAGCGCGAGATTGCGCGCGCGCAGGCTAAAAACGATCCGAAGAACGCGAACAAGCCGGATCAGGTCATTGATAAAATCGTCGAGGGTCGCCTCAACAAATTCTACGAAGAGGCGGCGCTGCTTGACCAGCCATTCGTCAAAGACCCGGCGAAGACCGTGCAGGATTTGCTGACGGAAAAAGTTGCTTCGATCAAAGAGAACATCACCGTCCGCCGCTTCGCGCGCTACAAAATGGGCGAGGGTATCGAAAAGCGTTCGGATGATTTCGGCGGCGAGGTAGCCGCGCTGGCCGGCGGTAATCAGTAAGTTCCGATTGCAGGTTTTGGAATGCGGACTGAAGATAGATAATCCGCAATCCGCAATCCGCAATCCGCAATCCGCAATCGTTATGATGACGGCTGAAGCACAAGTAGAAAATCGCTCCCCCGCCTTTCACCGCATTATGTTGAAGGCTTCGGGGGAAGCGTTGATGG
>JBPCPQ010000483.1:0-2799 GCA_050999015.1 Pyrinomonadaceae bacterium
GCCTACTACGGTCGCGCCAACGCCCACGAGAAACTGAAAGACTTTAAGCGCGCTGGCGCGGATGCGCTCGCGGCGATTCGTGAGTCGCCGCAGCGCAAGGACGCTTACCAGTTGGTGCTGCGCATTCACCGCGCCGCGAACGATCAAGAGAAGGTGGCGCAGTACGCCGCCGCGATTGAAAAGTTAGCGGCGGAAGAAAACGCGCAGCACGCGCTCGCCAGAGATTTACGCGCCGCGTTGCGGCAGGCCGAACCGCTCCTGCGAGAAGCGAAGTTCGTCGAGGCCGCGCCGCACTACGAAGAAATCATCAGGCTGCTGCCGACCTTCTACGAAGCCTACTTCGCGCTCGGCATCTGCTATTCACAAACCGGACGTTCGGATCAAGCTGAAGCTTCTTTCAAAAAGTATCTTTCGTTTCAACCTCTCTCCGCCGACGGGCACGCCTCGCTCGGCCTCCTGCTGTTGCAGCGCGGACGCAATCAGGAAGCGAGAGATGAATTGGAGCGCGCAGTGAAGCTCGACCAATCGCTCGAAGAAGCACGCAAAGGATTGGCGCGTGTGTACACCCTGAGCGGCGATTACGCCGCTGCCCGCAGTGAGTTGAATCAAGTCTTGAGTGCCGACCCGCACGCCGAGCCGGAAGTTTACGTCATGCTGGCGACGGCGGAGTTCAATCTCAAAGACAAGGCGAGGGCGCTCGCAGCGAGCGAGCGGGGCTTGAAGAGTCACCCGGACGCGGCGGCGCTCGAAGATTTTCACGCTTCGCTTCTCGTTGACTGTGGCACGACTTTGGAGTGCCGGCAAAAACTGGCCGAGAGCCTCCGGCGAAAGCCGAATTCGCCCGCCTACCTGAAGGCAATCGCCAAGCTTCTGCTCCGCGAAGACCCGCGCAACGCTCAGGCCGAAGAGATGCTCGCGCGCATCGTCCGCGCGCTGCCCCGCGACGCCGAAGCCCGCTACCTGTTCGCGCAGTGGGCGCATCTTAACAATAAATTTCAATTGAGCCTCGAAGAATTAAACGGGGCGCTCGCGCTACGCAGTGTTGACGATCATATCAGGATGCAGATTCACGCCCTGACGGGCATGGTCCAAGAGTCTTTGAACGACGCGCGGGGCGCGGAGCAGGCCTACCAAAACTCACTTGAGATTAATCGTAAGTTGTCGTCACCAAGCCAGCCGGCGGCGTTTCGCTACGTCGAGTTTCTGGTCAAGCAGAGGCGCGGCACGGACGCGCAGAAAGTTGCCGAAGAAATTCTCAAATGGGATTCCTCATTCGCGCCGGCGCGATTAGAGCGCGCCAAGTTCCTGGCGAAGCAGGGCAAGACCGCCGAGGCCATCGCGGAAGGCAAGTTAGCCTTGCAAAGCTCGGAGGGTGATCAAGATCAATCGCGCGCGGCGCACGCTTTTCTCGCCAAGACGTACTTCGCCGCCGGGCAGGTGAAAGAGGCGCAAACTCACCAAAGCTGGATCGAGGCACACAGCACTCCGCAGCCGTGAGAACAACTCCGCATCGAAGATGCCCAAAGCGATGAAACTAATTGGGAAACCTTTCATACGTCTCTTAATGATGACCGCCGTCGTCATCGCCGCCGGGCTGTTGAATCATGCCGCGGCACAAGAGCGTGATAAGACACCGCCAAGCTCGCAACGACAAGAGATTCGTCTGTACGAAGACATCTACCTGCACCCGCTCCCGGAACAAATCGTGTTCGGCAACTCCGCACTCAAGCTTGAAGTAGACCGGAAGAGCGGAAGGTGGGTCTCGCTAACCGCCGAAGGCGTGCCGGGTAGCTTGATTCAACCCGCGAGCCGGGTCGTTGATTTCCGCATTGACGACGTCTGGATGATCGAGCGTCACGGCGCGGACTTTCTGCGGCACGAAGTCTCGATTGATAAATCGCGGAACGGCGTCTCGCTCCGCCTCATCTTCGGCGTCGCCCCACTCGGAAACGATGGCGGGAGTAAAGATCAGTCATCGGGCGGCGCGACAGTTGCGGGCAACGGCGACGCGGCTTCCGGCGTCGCGTATGAATTCGAGTTGATCTGTTCTTACACGTTGTTTCCGCGCGAAGGGCGTTTGGATCGCGCGGCGCGGTTGAGGCGCAATCCAACGGGTCGCGCCTCCGCGAGTGACGCGCGCCGGATGGACGGTTTTCTCTTTCAATTGCCGGGCGCGACAATTGCCGAGACTTCTGCTTGCGTCGTTGACGTGCCGGGGCCGTTCTTCCCCAAAACTTTCGTCGCGCCGGCGACCCAGTATGACGCCCTCAAAAACAGTTCCATCCAATTCCACAGCGCTCCCGACGCGGGCTTCGGCATCCTCGCCGTCAGTAACCGACAGCGCCGCGCGACGCTCGCCAGTTGGATGGACACGTCCGGCGAAGTCTCCTACCGTCCCGCGATTGAAGGCGACGGAAAGCTCATCACTCTCAGCCACACGAATCACCGCGCTTACCGCATGCCGGAAGGATTCGCCGTTGACTCGGATGTGCAGCGAATCGTCGTGACGAAGGATTTACCCGACGCACTTCATGAATACCGCCGGATGCTCGCACGAACGATGCCGCTCGCGTCGAACACGCCGCAATGGGCGCGCGAGATGGTGATTCTGGAAGTGTTCCCAGAATACTTCTCTGACGGCTTTAAGGGATTGACGAAGAAGCTGCCGTTCTACAAAGGGGTCGGCTTCAACACGGTCTACCTGATGCCGCACTGGGTCGGCGGCTACTCGCCGATTGATCTTTACCGAGTGGATTCGTCGCTCGGCACATCAGACGATCTGAAGGAAGCGGTGCGCGC
>JBPCPQ010000284.1:0-1751 GCA_050999015.1 Pyrinomonadaceae bacterium
ACGACCGAAGGCCCGCTCCTCATCGTCGCCGGGGCGGGCACGGGAAAAACGCGGACGCTCGTTTATCGCGTCGCGCGTCTGGTTGAGACAGGCGTGCGTCCCGAATCGGTGCTGCTGCTCACCTTCACACGGCGGGCGGCGACAAGCATGCTCGCGCGCGCGGCCTCGCTCTCCGACGCGCGCTGCCAGCGGGTTTCGGGCGGCACTTTTCACAGCCTCGGCCATTCCGTCTTACGAAAGTTCACGGAACTGACGGGCGTCCGGCGCGACTTCACCGTGCTCGACGGAAGCGACACCGAAGACCTGATTGATTTGCTGCGCCGTCAAATGCACCTGACTAAAGACCGGCGCTTTCCCCGCAAGCGCACAATCTGCGCGATCTTCAGCATGATGGTCAACAAGGTCATCTCGATGGAAGAGGTGCTCGATGGGTGCTACCCGCAATTCGTTGATGAGCGCGCCGGCTTGGAAGAGTTGTTTAACTCTTTCGAGGAATTCAAGCGCGCGCGCCACATGCTCACTTACGACGATTTGCTCGTGCGGCTGTGCGAAGCCCTCGCAGCGAGCGCGGAACTACGCGCGCGGCTCTCGGATCAATATCGCTACATCATGGTGGACGAGTATCAGGATACGAATAAACTGCAAGCGAAGATCGTGCGGCTGATGGCGGCGACGCATGACAACGTGGCGGTGGTCGGCGACGAATGCCAATCAATCTACTCGTTTCGCGGAGCGAGCCACAGGAATATGCTGGAGTTCCCCGAACTCTTTCCCGCCGCCGAGGTCATCAAATTGGAAGAGAACTTCCGCAGCACTCAACCAATCCTCGACGTGGCGAACGCGATTATCTCCGAGGTCAAAGAAGGCTACGCGAAGCGTCTCTTCTCGCGCGTTGATGATGTTGGGCCGCCGCCCGTCGCCGTCAGCGCGCGTGACGAAAACGAGCAGTCGCGTTTCGTCGCCGAGCGCATCGAAGAATTGCGTGACGAGGGCGTGCCGCTGGGTGAAATCGCCGTGCTGTTTCGCGCCAGTTCTCACTCGTTCGACTTGGAAATAGAACTGGGCAAGCACGGCATCCCGTTCCGCAAATTCGG
Source organism: Pyrinomonadaceae bacterium (assembly GCA_050999015.1). Lineage (GTDB taxonomy): Bacteria > Acidobacteriota > Blastocatellia > Pyrinomonadales > Pyrinomonadaceae > JBPCPQ01. Next base: position 1,095 of record JBPCPQ010000284.1, read on the forward strand.
TGGGATCAAGTTTGCCGAATCGGCTCACGTCAAAGACGCGCTCTCGTTCCTGCGCGTCGTCGTCAACCCTTCGGACACGCTCTCGTGGTTCCGCGCCCTCAAACTGATTGACCACATCGGTGACGCGACGGTCAATCAGATACTCGATCATCTCGGCGTCGAGCGAAAAGAATTCAGGGCGGCCAGAACGAAAGAGAATCTCTTCAGGAAGCTGCATCAATTCCCGGCGCGGGTGGGCTACAAAGATCAATTGAGCCGATTAGCACGCTTACTCGGAAGTCTCGTCGAGCAAAAATCACCGAGCGTGCAACTTTCAACGGTGCTGCGTTTTTATCGGCCTATTTTGCAGGGCAGATACGATGATTATCCACGTCGCGGGCGCGACCTCGAACACATGCAGACAATTGCGAAGCGTTACAAAAGCTCCGCCGAGTTGCTCTCGGACATGGCGCTCGATCCATCGGACGCGGCTCACTCGAATAAGGAGAAGCGTGGCGGCAGTGGAGAGGTGACGCTCTCGACGGTGCATTCGGCGAAAGGCTTGGAGTGGGACGCCCTGTTTGTGATCTGGATGACAGACGGCTGGTTCCCTTCGTCGCGCTCGTCGGATGAGTCTGATGATTTGGAGGAAGAGCGGCGGCTGCTTTATGTCGCCGC
>JBPCPQ010000013.1:0-3854 GCA_050999015.1 Pyrinomonadaceae bacterium
TCCCTCCCCCCCCCCCCCCCCCCCCCCCCCCCCCCCCCTCCCCCCCCGCCGCTCGCCCCCCTCCCCCCCCTCCCCCCCCCCCACGCCCCTCGGTGCCCGTTGTCGTCATCACCGCGAGCGACGCGAAGGATGTGGCGCTCGAAGCCATCCGGCGCGGGGCTTACGGTTTCTTCGAGAAACCTTTCAACGAAGAGGAAGTCTCACACATCATCTGGCAGGCGGCGCGCGTTCGGCGGCTGGAGAAGGAAGTGCAGCGCCTGCGTTCGGAACTCGGCGGGCGGCGGGGCTTCGGGAGTCTGGTCGGCGCGAGCGTGCCGTTGGAGCGCGTCGTGAAGCAGGCGCGCGCCGTCGCCGACACGAGCGCCACGGTGATGCTCACCGGCGAGAACGGGACGGGTAAGGAAGTGCTGGCGCGCGCGATTCACGACGAAAGCTCGCGCGCCGCCGCACCGTTCGTCGCTGTCAGTTGCGCGGCGCTTCCCGAAACGCTGATCGAGTCGGAGCTTTTCGGACACGAGCGGGGCGCGTTCACCGGCGCACTTCACGCGAGAAAAGGCCGTTTTGAGTTGGCAGACAGCGGGACGTTGTTTCTCGACGAAATCGGCGAACTGACTCCCGCCGTGCAGGTCAAGCTGTTGCGTGTTTTGCAGGAAAGGTCGTTCGAGCGCGTCGGCGGCACGAAGACGGTCAGTGTGGACATTCGGCTAATTGCGGCGAGCAATCGCGATCTGGAGCAAGAGGTCGAGACGGGCAGATTTCGCCGCGACCTTTTCTACCGCCTTAATGTGGTGCCGCTCGTGATGCCCACGCTACGCGAGCGGCGCGAAGACATCCCCGTCCTCGCCGCCTACTTCGCCAACAAGGCCGCCGAGAAACACGGGCGCATGATCGCCGAACTCGACCCCGCGCTGATCGAGGCGCTACAGGAGTATGACTGGCCGGGAAACGTCCGCGAAATGGAGAACCTGATTGAGCGCCTCGTCGTGTTGACGGCGGGAACGCGACTCACCGCAGAGTTTCTTCCCGAAAAAATGCTCCACGTCGTCCCACCGACTAACAACACGCCCGCCGACGAGACGACATTTGAAGGAGCGATTCTCGCGCTCAAACGACGCTTGGTTATCACCTCGATGGGCAGCGAGGGCGGCAACAAGGCCGCCGCCGCCAAACGTCTCGGCATCAGCCGCTCCTACTTCCACCGCCTCATCAGCGAACTCGGCATTAAGCAAAGTGATGAGTGATGGGTGATGAGTAAAGAAGTTACCGCTTCTACTCATCACTCATCACTTTGCTTGGAGTGTCAACGAATGTTCACATCCGTCACCGCGCGTTGTCCACTATAGTTTACAGAGTAAGAGTCGCCCCGCCGGTGCTTCCCGCAAATACTCCGGTTTTTAAGATGAATGACGCGCTCCCCTAATCCGCGAAGAGTGGCATGAGCATTGCCAATGATTCGGTCAGTGGAAACGTCAGGATTGGTAATCACGAAGAATCGGATTTGATATTAAGAAAGTGTCGGGCGCGGATTATTCATATCAAAGGCGAGTGTGGTCGTCAGCGTTTTGAATAAACCTAAGATGATAAATGAAAGCAAAAGTTTTGATTGTGGACGACGACGTGGCGATCACGCAGCAATTGTTTTGGATGCTCTGCGACGATTACGAAGTAACAACGGCGAATGACTTGGCGTCGGCGATCCGCCGCACCACGATCTACGAACCGGCGATTGTGCTCCTCGATTTGAATTTGCCGCCGACGCTTGATGCGCCGGATTCGGGAATGCGTATCTTGGAATACATCAAAGGCCATTTCGCGGCGGCGACAGTGTTCATCATCAGTTCGGCATTGAACAGCGAGACGGAAAGAGCTTGCATTGAGGGCGGCGCTGACGGCTTTTTCAGTAAGCCGCTGGAGATTGAAAATCTGCTGGCGACGGTGCGCCGCACAACCCTCGCGCGACATCTCGGCGTGGCCTGAAAATATCGTAGGGGCGCAGAAACTAAGCGCCCGTGCTGCAAGTTGAAATTTTGGCTTCGACGCCCTGTCCCGTCGCGCCAAAGCTATCGGCTCAGAGACGTCGCCTCACCAGCCGACGCTCAGGCCTTCGTTCTTTGTCAATGACAAGTTCGGCCCTCGCCCCCCTTCACGAGAGGCCGTTCGACGCCCGCGCTTTACGGTATCCCTTCTACCCGGCGCGGAGCGGTAAAGCCCCCGCTTCCAAATTGACTCCTGCCCAGAGTCGCGGGGGCTTTCTTTTTCCCCAGAGGTCAGAGACGTGCTTGTACTACTGATCTCTAACCGCTGACCTCTGCTTTGTCGTATAATACCTGCGAACACAAACACGGTAATACTTGAGTAATAAAAGTATCGCGTAGCGTTTTCCTTAATTTTCCCGAAACACACAATGATTAAGTTCCTTCATATTGCGGACATTCATTTGGGCTGCCGACGCTACAACCTGGAAGAGCGGACGCAGGATTTTTTTCGCGCGTGGAACGACGTGATCGAGCGTTACGTGCTGCCGAACAATCTCGATTTCGTGTTGATCGCGGGCGATTTTTTCAACTCGCGGAAGGTTGATCCGCAGGCGATGAATCACGCGATGATTGGCCTTCAGGTGCTCAGAGATGCGGGCACGCCCGTCCTCGCCATCGAAGGCAACCACGACATGCACGACGCGGTGTCGAATTTTAGTTGGATGCGCTCGCTCTCGCAGTGGGGCTTCATCAAACTACTCGAACCCGCGCGCGACGAGGAGGGACGGATGGCGCTCGTGCCGTGGGACGAAGAGAGTCGCTCCGGCTCTTACATCGACGTCGCGGGCGCGCGCGTCTACGGCTCGCACTGGTACGGCACCAGCGCCAACGCGGCGATGACGCTCCTCACGGACGCGATCAGGCGCACGCGCCAGTCCGGTCTCTTCCACATCCTGATGCTTCACACCGACGTCGAAGGGCAACTCAACCGTCCCAACATTCCGGCGCTGAAAATTGAAAATTTGAAGGAACTGCGCTCGGTCGTTGATTACGTCGCGCTCGGACACACGCACAAACGCTTCGAGGTCGAAGGGTGGGCGTTCAATCCCGGCTCGCTCGAAGCCTGCACGATTGACGAGTACCGCGAAGAGCGCGGCCTCTACCTCGTCGAGGTTGACGAGCAGGGGCAGGTCAAAGCCGAGCACCTCCGCGATTACATTCAGCGACCCTTTCAGCGTCTGTCGTTCGACGTGTCGGGTGTGCTCGACGCCGAGGCCGTGCATGAGGGCGCGATGGAAGTAATACGCAGGGAAGCGCGCCGCCACGACGAAGAATCAGACAGTCCGGCGCCGATCATCGAAATCAGCTTGAAGGGACATCTCGGTTTTAAGAACTCGCTGCTCGACCTCAGCCGTCTGCGCGAAGAGGCGCGCACGCTGACCGGCGCGCTGCACATCATGGTGCGCAACCAAAGCGTTCCCGTCGAGTATGCCATCGCCGTCGGGCTTGACGCCGACACCTCGCGTGAGTTGCGCGAGCGGCGCATCGTCGAAGATTTGATCGCGCGCGACATCAGATTCCGCGACCGCGCGCATGACATGGCTGCGCTCGTTCTCGAAGCCAAGCGGCTCGCCCTCAGCGACGAATCACCGGCGGCGATTCTCGACTTAATCGAGCAGAAGCTCGACGCGGGCGTGCGCCGGATTGCGGAGAATTTTCCCGAAGAAGAATTGGAAGTCGCCGCCGCCTCCGCGACCGCGCTGCAAGCCATCGAACGCAACGCCGTAGTGGAGGGATGAGGGCGGAGGGATGAGGGATGAAACAAAGCGCGTGCTTCATCCGGTATTCTTTCATCCCTCCGCCCTCATCCCTCATCCC
>JBPCPQ010000074.1:0-4044 GCA_050999015.1 Pyrinomonadaceae bacterium
CGACCGTGCAGATGCCCGCCTATCGCACGACGCTGACAGGCGAGAACGTCGGCTTTGTTCCGGGCGACGTCAATACGAACCCGACGCCATCACCGTCCGCGACGCCAACGCCGTCGCCGAGCGCAACGCCTTCGCCAACGCCGTCCGCGACGCCTACTCCAACAGCGACGCCTACTCCAACAGCGACGCCGACACCGACGCCAACGGCCACGCCGACGCCAACTCCGTCCCCAACGCCGACGCCCGCTCCGACGCCGACTCCGTGCCAGTGCGGGAAGAAGCGCAACGGCCAGTGTAAGCCTTGCTAATCGTCCAAATTGCGCGGCGCGCGCAATCGGAAACGCGCCGCGCGGACGACACTGAAGTAATCAAATCTTTGCACCCGAAGGATAAGCGATGACCCAGCCACTCACCTTTGTCGTTCTTAGCACCGGACTCAATTCCTTCAAAGAGATTCGTGAAGCGCTGTCCTCGAACGAGCTCACGCGCCTGCTCGCCGGCGGCGACGACGCCGAGCAGCTTTACGCGGAGATCGAACGCCTGCGCCCCTCCGCTGCGATCATCACGCTCGGCGGTGCGCAGACGGAGACGGGACTGAAGTTCGTCGAGCGCGTCGCCGCCGGGTGTCCCGCGACGGCCATCATCTGCGCGTCGCAGGACGCTTCGCCCGATTTGATTCTGCGATCTTTGCGCGCTGGCGCGCGGGAGTTCTTACGCCTCCCCGTCCTCGTTGAAGAGTTTCGCACCGTGCTCGACCGCATCGCCGCGTTCAGCGCGGGGCAGACGGAAGCGCCAAAAAAGAGGGGCCGCGCCATCGCGGTCTTTTCGAGCAAAGGCGGTTGCGGCACGACGTTCATCGCGGCCAATCTGGCGGCGGCGATGCAGTCCCCGACCGTGCTCGTTGATCTTAATCTTCACGCGGGCGACCTCGCGCTGTTTCTCGGCGTCGAGCCGAAATTCTCCATCGCCGACTGCATCGAGAACCGCACGCGCATTGACGATTCGTTGTTGAAAAGCTATCTGACGCCGCACTCGTCGAACCTCTCACTGCTCGCCGCGCCGCGCGAGGCCGACTCCGCCGACGACATCGAGCCGGAGCACATCTTCGAGGTGCTGGAAATCTTACGCGAACGCTACGACTATGTGGTGATTGACCCGCAGCACACGTTTGACGGCATCACGCTCGCCGCGCTCGATCAGGTAGACGAAATACTTTTGGTGCTGACGCTCGACATTCCTTCGATCCGCAGCACGCAACGCGCCCTCGCAATTTTCGACCGCCTCGGCTACCCGCGCCACAAAATCCGCATCGTCGTCAACCGGTGGAGCAAGCAGATTGATCTTGAGTTGCGCGAGGTCGAACGCTTCCTCGGCACGAAGGTGATGAGCTTTGTGCAGAGCGACTACCGCATCGCCGTCAACTCAATCAATCTCGGCCAGCCGCTCGTCGAGTCGGAACCTAATTCAAAGATCGCTTTAGAAATCCGTCAGATCGCCGCTGACATCACCGGCCACGCAGCCACGGCGACCGCGCCAATTGCCGGCGAATCGCGCCGCAAACTTCTCGGCGCGCTCTTCCGCCGTTCGACGAGCGCACCCAAAAACAGCGCGCCTTCCGCGCTCGGCGCGAGCCGCCCGTTGATGAAGAGTAAAGAACCGGCGGCTGTCTGAAAGTGAGTGTCAACTCTCAGCAGGCATCCCAAAAAACTGACCACTAACCACTAACCACCGACCACTGACCACTAACTATTATGGCACTGCGCGAAAGACTAATCAGAGACAACGGAATGAACGGCATGCCGCCGATGCGCGGCGATGAGGTGCCCGGCAACAACGCGGTCGTCGGGCAGCAACTCTTTCAGGAGATGAAGTCGCGGCTGCACCGCGCGATTATCAACCGGATGGACTTGACGAAACTCGGCCTGCTCGAGCCGGATCAACTCCACGCCGAAGTCTCGCGGCTTGCCGAAGACCTGCTGCTCGCCGAAAACGCCCCGCTCTCATCCAACGAGCGCGAGCGCCTCGTTGAAGAAGTCCGGCATGAACTCTTCGGCCTCGGCCCGCTCGAACCGCTCTTAGCCGACCCGGCCGTTTCCGACATTTTGGTGAACTCGCCCTTCAACATTTACATCGAGCGGCGCGGCAAGCTCGAGCGCACTGACGTCACCTTCAAGGACGATGAGCATTTGATGAGAGTCATCGAGCGCATCGTCTCCACCGTCGGCAGACGTATTGACGAGTCCTCGCCGATGGTTGACGCGAGACTGAAGGACGGCTCGCGCGTCAACGCCATCATCCCGCCGCTCGCGTTAGATGGCCCCGTGCTCTCCATTCGTCGCTTCGGCGCCGAGCCGCTTCGCATCAGTAAATTGCTCGAAGTCGGCGCGCTCACGAAAGACATGGCAGATATGTTTGAGATGTGCGTCGTCGCCAGATTGAACATCCTGATCTCCGGCGGGACAGGCGCGGGCAAGACAACCCTCCTCAATGCGCTCTCCGCCTATATCCCACATGACCAACGTGTCGTCACCATCGAAGACTCGGCGGAACTCCAACTCCAACAGCCGCACGTCGTCCGCCTCGAAACGAGACCATCAAACATCGAAGGCAAGGGCGAGGTGTCGCAAAGAGATTTGGTGAAGAACGCGCTCCGCATGCGTCCTGATCGAATTGTGATCGGCGAGGTTCGTGGCGGCGAGGCGATTGACATGCTCCAAGCGATGAACACCGGCCACGACGGCTCACTCACAACAGTCCACGCCAACACGCCGCGTGACGCCGTCGCCCGACTGGAGACGATGATCCAGATGACGGGGATGCGCCTCTCTGACCGCGCGATGCGCCAGCAGATCGCCTCCGCCCTCGATGTCGTCATTCAGGCGGCGCGACTGTCGGACGGCACACGCCGCATCACGTCCATCGCGGAGATCACGGGGATGGAAGGTGAGACGATCACGATGCAGGAAATCTTCCAGTTCGAGCGCAAGGGCATTGATAAGGACGGCAAGGTGCTCGGCCGCTTCCGCCCCACAGGCGTCCGCCCGCGCTTCGCCGAACGTCTCAAGACCTACGGACTCCAATTGCCGCGAATCTTTTTTGAGGAGTAAGAGACAATTTTCAGTTTTGGGTTTTCAGCAAAAGCAAGCTTGATGCTAACCATCGCGCGCGCTAAAGACGACTGAAAACTGAAAACTGAAAACTGAAAACTGATTATGATTCCTTTTATCGTATTCGTCTTCTGCCTGTTCCTGACGTTCGCGGCGTACTTAGTGGCAACGCGCGGATCGGACGCCAAGCGCGTGCGATTGCAGAAGCGTCTCTCCGAGGCGCTGCTTCATTCGACACACACGGAAAACCTAGAGGTGCGTCTCGCGCGCGAAGAATTGATGAGCGAGATTCCGCTGCTCAATCAATTACTCTTGCGGGCGCAGGCGGCGACACAATTCAAGCGCGTGCTCGACCAAGCCGACTTACACATCACCGTCACACGGTTGATGATGTTTTCGGTGATGGCGGGCATGCTCGGCGCGATGGCGGTCTCGATGGTTACCATTTCGTGGCTTGCCGTCATCGCCGTCGGCATGGTGGCCGCCGCCGTGCCTTTCGTCCACGTCTTCTGGAAACGCCGGAAGCGGCTGCACGCTTTCCTCGAACAACTGCCCGACACGCTCGAATTGATGAGCCGCGCTCTCTCCGCCGGGCACGGCTTTTCCGAGGCGCTGCAAATGATCGCGACGGAGATGCCGGAGCCGGTGGCGACCGAGTTTCGCAAAACATACGAAGAGCAGAACCTCGGCCTCTCGCTCAAGCTGGCGCTCGAAAATCTCAGCCACCGGATGCCGCTCCTCGATTTGCGCCTGTGTATCACCGCCGTGCTGATTCAGCGCGAGACGGGTGGAAACCTCGCGGAGATTCTAGAGAAAGTTTCTTACACGATCCGCGACCGCTTCCGCATCATGGAAGACTTAAAGACGCTGACGACCAGCTCGCGCATGTCGGCGTGGATTCTCTGTGGCCTGCCGATGTTCATCGCCGTCGCCGTCA
>JBPCPQ010000453.1:0-8426 GCA_050999015.1 Pyrinomonadaceae bacterium
GCAACTTCTTTTTCAAGCGAGCCGGCCATCTTCGGAATGATGATGCCTTTGTTGATGTTGCGCTTCCCGATTAAGCGCGGGTCTTCATTGGAAGACAGCGTGCCGCCCGGTGCCGATTTCTGGTTCGGCGCCGCTGACGACTTTTTGTCTTTAGAATCCTTATTGTCGTTCTTTTTCCCGGATTCCTTCTTTTCAGCCGGAGCGGGCGTGGACGCCTGCGGTGTTTGCGGCGCGGCGACGGCAACAGCAGTTGTCCACAAGCTCATGACGAGCATCAGGGACGTGGCGGTGCGGGAGAAGGGTTTGAACATAACGGAAATTCTCCAGAGAGTCGTGAATGCCTGTAGCCTACTCTGAGCAAGAGCCGACTGATTTTTCAATCGAGCCGGCGGAACATCTGGGCAGGCCGAAATCCGAAGTTTGTGACAGTCGTCAATAAACTCTTTAGCTGTTCGTTAAGGAGCACATCTACCGAAAAGATGAAAACGACTAATCATTGCCGATTTCAGCGGTGTGCGAAGCTTTGATGCCCCGGCGCGCGTCAGGGGTTGCGCCGACTCGCGGGAGGAGACGCGAGTTTTAATGCGCCGGAACTTTTGTGCTCCGAATCGCCGCTCCGATTGGGATGTCCGCATAGGCGGCATTATAGCAGCAACGCCCCGGCGAAAGCCCACTTGATTGCGCCGGTCGGAGACGCATGCTACAGTCTTCGTCGCCCCTTCTTCACCGCAGCAAAACATTAATACGACCGCTCGGTATAATCTCCGCAATCCAAATGAAACGCCCACAGGATAAGATCAAAGACCTCGTTGAGCCGCAGGTTTTCGACGAAGTGCAGAACGTGGCCGCCGATCCGGCGCGCTCGCTCGCGGCTTATCGCTTCACCGACGCCACTTCCGACCTGATCGCACGCTGGATTGACGCGCTCGCCGATCTGCCGCGCGGGCGCGGCACGGCCCGCGCGCTGGCCGGCGCGCGAGGCGTCGGTAAGAGCCACGCCCTCGCGGTGTTCGGCGCGCTTGCGGCTTCTCCGGAACTTCGTTCGGGGGTGGCAGACGTACACGTCGCAACGAGCGCCCGCCGTCTTGCCAATCGGCGATACGTGGTCGTGCGCGTCGAACGCGGCTCGCGTCCGACGCTGCCTGAGGAGTTAGCGGCGGCTTTCACCGGAGCTTTCGGTGGAGACGAAAGTCAGTGGGGCGAAAGTCCAGACGCGATGCTCGCGGCAGCGGCCTCGCGCGTCCACGACGCGACGTTGGTCATCATCAACGACACCGCTTATGAACGCGAGGCGCGGGTTGACCGCGACGACGGCACCGCGTTGAGTGAGCTTGCCATCGCGGCGCTAAACATCAATGCCTTTGTCGCCCTCGCGCTCGACGACGACATTGCCGACGCCAGCGGCATCAACTCGCAACTCGTCGCCACGTATCACGTAGACTACCTCGATCAAGACCATCTCTACCGTGTCGTTGATCTTTATTTGCTACGTAAAAATCAGGAGGCGCGCGCCGCGCTGCATGACATATACCTTACGCTACGCGCGACCGTGCCCGGTTTTAACTGGAGCGAGCCGCGATTCACGTCGCTCTACCCGGTGCATCCGTTCATCGCCGACGTCGCGGCGGGCGTGCGGCTCTATGCCCGAACATTCGCCTTCCTACCGTTCGCGGCGGCGGCGGCGGCGCGCGCTGTGGGCCGCCCGGCGTTGTCGCTGGTGTTACTTGACGAAGTGTTCGACCGCGCCGAATACGACCTGCGCAAATCACAAGAATTGACGGAAGCTTTCGCGGCCTACGATGATCTTGCGACGAGAGGTGTTCAGCAGTTCCCGGTAATGCAGCGTCTACAGGCGAAGTTGATTCTCAAAAGTCTTTTCATCCTTTCGCTCGACGGACACGGCGCGACAGCCGGCGACCTTTGTGCCGCGCTGCTGCTCGCGGACGAAAGCGCGCCTGCCGCCGCCGTTGCGCGCGTTGACGAGATGCTCGCGCGCTTCGCCGCGACCGCACCGCCGCGAACGCTCGCGCGAATCGAGGACGGCGGCGTGCCGCGCTACCGGCTCCAGATCGGTGCCTCGGCCCCGTTCGACGAGGCGCTCGCCGCGAGCGTTGAAGGCTTGCCGGCGAGGGGAGACGACGCCATCAACGATGCGCTACGTGCGGCAGCGCGCACCCGTTTCGAGGATTGGCCGCACCCGGAAGTGAGTGATGGGGTGTGGTCGGGCGCGAGCCTTCATATCAAATGGCGCGGCGCCGAGCGTCCGGGGCGCTTCGCTTGGCGCTCATCTGCGGACGCGACGCCCGCGACTTCCATCAATCCTGACTGGGAAGTAATTCTTCTCGCCCCCGGCGAGGAAGAGGCGGAAAACATTCAGCCCTTCCAAAACATGCAGCGTCGGCAGAACAACGGTGTGCGGTTCGTATCCGTTATTTGGCAACCGGCGGCGCTCACCGCCGAAGAATCCCTCATCTTGCGCCGGCTGCTCGCGCTGCGTCTCGATTCGTCGTTGATGACGAGTTTCGGCGAAGCGGCACGGGCGGCGGCGAGCACGCTGACTGCTCAGGCCGAACGCATCTGGGCGCGCGTCTTTATGGACGACAGCAAACTCGTCGTTGACGGCGTCCCGCGCGCTTTCACCGATGGCGCGCGCGCCGCGCCGACGCTCGCCGTCGCGCTCGCAAACTTCTTCGCGCCTTTATTTGAAGAGCGTTACCCACAGCACCCGACGTTTAGCGAGACGCTCGGCGAGGCTGAGGTAGGACGTTTGATGGACGGGCTGTTTAGCGACGCGAATGTTGCGGAGGCCGAGGTTCAGGAACTGATTCGTTTATTCGCGCTGCCGCTCGGTCTGGCGACCATACGCGGCGAGCTGTACACGCTCGAAACCGGTGATGAGGCGCTCAAGCACGCATGGGTTAGGGAAGCGCTGGAGTTGATAGATGAAGCGGACGGCGCGGTCGTCCCGTTGGAGACCGTGCGCCACGCACTCAGCCGTGAGCCTTACGGTCTGTTGCGTGAAGCACAGCATCTGGTGCTGGCCGTGCTCGTGGCACAGCGCCGCATCCAGCTCGTGACGACTGGGGGCGACCAGATCAGTCGCCGCACGCTTGGCCGTTCCGTGCCGTGGGAACAGATTGCGGGCGTCTGCCGCACAACGGTGGTCTACCATAATGCCGAAGAATTGACGGCGTGGGCACGCCTGCTGATAAACGAACCCGCGTTGCGTTCAATCGCCGATCCGGTCGGGTACGATGCCGCCCGCGAGTCGCTGTCCTCATGGCTCGAAGCGTGGCGCACCGGGCGCGTGCTGGAAAACTTCAGCGTGCTGCCGAGCGAGGCGTTGACGACGCGCGCGTGGAACATTGCAACAGCCGTGCGAAAGAGCTTCGGCTCGTCCGCGCACGCCGTCGAAGCAGTGCTCGCTGGCGACGTGTCGCTCGAAGAAGGATTGCAGCGCGTCGCCGACGCTTTTCTTGATTCGCCCGAAACTTTTGCGCGGAGTGCGGCACAGTTTACCGACCTGTCAGCCTACACCTCCGGCTTCCGCGACCGCGCCCGCGCTCTGGCCTACTTGTCCGCCGCCGAGCCGACCGCCGAAGACGAGATTGAGAGCGTGCGCCGCGAACTGGCGAAAATTGCGGATGATCTGAATGGATTTTTCGACGCCGGGAAGCGCGCTCGCTTCAGCCTGCTGTGGCGGGAGTTCTTCACGCGCTACACCGAGCATTACGCCGCCATACATGACCGGACAATGGGCGCGGCGCGTGACGGAAGCGCAATCGCCGAGGTGATACGAGGCGAAGGATGGCGCGAGTTTGAAATGCTCGCGCAACTCCCGATTGTGAATCGTCAACCCTGGGCCGACGCCGAGAAACTGCTGAAGCGGGCGACCGCCGCGCGGTGCGACCTGCCGGTGCGTCCGCTGCTCTCAGAGCAACCTCGGTGCGCCTGCTCATTTCGCTTGCGAGAAGCTCCCGCCATCGCCCGCTTGCCGCAAGACCTCGAAGCAATTGCCGAAGCCGGCAGCGCCGCTTACCGCCGCACGCTGTCTTTATTCAGCAGGCAGCTTGGTTATGCGCTCGACGCGCTCGCCGGCGGCGATGAAGACGCGGCCAAAATCAAACGCGCTCGCGCTCTCGCGGCGGAGTTCACTGAGGGGAAACTGCCGGATAGCTTCTCTTCGTCCGACGTCCTGCTGATTTCGCGCGCGCTTGAATCACTCGACGCGCCCCCGCCGGTGCGCGTTCGCCTGCCGACCGACGGGTGCGGACTACTGATGCGCGAAGAATTATCAGCGCGCCTGCGACAGTGGCTCGACGACTTGCCCGACCACTCCGCGCTCGTTGAGATCGTCAGCAAAGGCGAGGGCAATGCCGCCTAAAACTTTCGGGGGAAAGGGGGAACGGGAAAAGGGCAAAGGGGCGGAAGCGAAGCCTGCTTCTGCAAGTTGCCATAAATCTTCCGATAGAAACAAGCGGAAGAAAGTCAGAGATAATTCTGGATCCCTTTCCCCCTTTCCCCTTTCTTCATCCCCCTTTTCCCCTTTCGCTTCTGTGGCGGTAATCGGCGCGGGGCGACTCGGCACGGCGCTCGCCCGCGCGTTGGCCGCGCGCGGCTACCACATCAAAACTCTGGTCTCGCGCCGCGCCGCTAGTGCGCGCCGCGCTTGCCTCTTGGTTGACCCACTCGCCGACACGCCGCCGGCGGCGCTGAAGTTTTCTGACATGGAGCGCCTGCCCCCGGTTGATTTGTTTCTTATTACGACGCCGGACGACGCCATTGAAGAAACCGCCATGCGGCTGGGCGAGGTGCTGGGAGCGAGCAAGCGACGGCGAATCGCGCTCCACGCCAGCGGGGCGCTCTCGTCGGACGTGATGGGTTCTTTACGCGTGTGCGGCTGCGCGGTCGGCTCGATGCATCCACTCGTGTCGGTGAGCGACCCCGTCGCCGGGGCAGAAGCTTTAGGCGGCGCTTTCTACTGCGTCGAAGGCGACCGCCCGGCGACCGGGATGGCACGTCGTCTGGTGCGCGACCTCGGCGGGCACAGCTTCACCATCAAAGCGCGCGACAAAGCTCTCTATCACGCGGCGGCGGTGATGACTTCCGGCCACTCGGTCGCGCTCTTTGACGCCGCGACCGAGTTGCTTGCGCGGTGCGGCCTTTCTCAAATGCAAGCACGCCGCGTGCTGCTGCCGCTGCTCGGCAGCACGTACAAAAATTTATCGTCGCAGAAGCTGTTTCATGCTCTGACGGGAACATTCGCGCGCGGTGATGTCGCCACCGTCCGCCGCCACCTCGCCGCGCTCCAGTCACAAAGCCTCTCCGACACATTAGCCATCTACACACTGCTCGGCCAACGGTCTTTACACCTGGCAACAAAGAACGGCCAACAGTCCGACAATTTGAAAGAAATCGCTCTCCTACTTGAGAAAGCAGTAGGCAGCAGGCGGTAGGCAGAAGGCAGTTCAGAGATGATTTCAAATCACAAATCTCAAATTTGAGATTCAAGGCAAGTATCCCAAACTTGCCACACCGCTTATTGACCATTCCTCATCACTTGCTGCCCCCTGCCCCTGCCTTCTGCTTTCTGCCCTGTTGCGTGACACAGTTTATTGGGGTTAGATTGGGGAGGCCATCACACTTAAATCGGGCAATACACTCTCGAAAGGATTCTGTTTATTCCAATGCAGAGCACGCCGAGCGCAAGCTACAGCCAGACCCTGCGCGTGAAGTTGACGAACCGCGCCGGGATGTTGGGGGAATTGACGACCGCCATCGGTCGTGCCGGGGGCGACATCGGTGCGGTTGACATCGTCAGCGTCGGGCGCGATTTTCTCGTGCGCGACCTGACCGTGAACGCCGCATCGAGCGAGCACGGCGCCGACATCGTACAGGCGGTGCGCGATGTGGACGGCGTCGAAGTCATCAACGTTTCCGACCGCACCTTCCTGATGCACCTCGGCGGCAAGATCGAAGTCGTCTCGAAGTCGCCGCTGAAAACGCGCGCCGACCTTTCGATGGCTTACACACCGGGCGTCGCGCGCGTCTGCGAAGCGATTCACCGCGACCCCGAAAAAGCATTCACGCTGACCATCAAGAAGAACACCGTCGCGGTCGTCACCGACGGCACGGCGGTTTTAGGCTTAGGCGACATAGGGCCGGCGGCGGCGATGCCGGTGATGGAAGGGAAGGCGATGCTCTTCAAAGAGTTTGCCGGCGTGGACGCCTTTCCGATTTGTCTTTCGACGAAAGACCCGGACGAGATTGTGCGAACCGTCAAAGCGATTGCGACCGCGTTCGGCGGCATCAACCTCGAAGACATTTCCGCGCCGCGCTGCTTCGAGATTGAAGACCGCCTCAAGGAAGAACTCGACATCCCGGTTTTCCACGACGATCAGCACGGAACGGCGGTCGTGGTGCTCGCCGCACTGATTAACGCGACGAAGATTGTCGGCAAGCGGATGGAGGATTTGAAAGTCGTTGTCAACGGCGTCGGCGCGGCGAGCGTCGCCTGCACGAAGATCATCATGGCGGCGGGCGTGCGCGACATCATCGGCTGCGACCAAAGCGGCGTCATCTACAAAGGTCGCAAAGAGCACATGAACTGGGTCAAAGACTGGTACGCGCAGAACACCAATTACGACGACGTGCGCGGTACTGTCCACGAAGCGCTGCGCGGCGCGGACGTTTTCTTTGGCCTCTCGGTGCCTGGCGTCATCAACGTGGACGACGTGAAGCGGATGGCCGACAAACCGATTATCTTTGCGATGGCGAACCCGACGCCGGAGATCATGCCTGAAGAAGCCGGCGAGCACGTCGCGGTGATGGCGACGGGTCGCTCCGACTACTCGAACCAAATCAACAACGTCCTCTGCTTCCCCGGCATCTTTCGCGGCGCGCTCAACTGCCGCGCCTCGCGCATCAACGAACAAATGAAACTCGCCGCCGCCAACGCCATCGCCTCAATCATCTCCGACGCCGAACTCCACCCCGAATACATCGTCCCCTCCGTCTTCGATAAGCGCGTCGCTGAGGCCGTCTCCCGCGAAGTCGAAGAAGCGGCATACAAGACCGGCGTCGCAAGAAGGGAACGGGCGCACACCGATTCAGCGTAGCGGCGCGTCGGTGTTGGTCTACATAACAAGAGTTGGATCACTGATGCGTTATGTTGCGTTTGCTGGTAGACCTAAGAACTTTGCCGCGACTTCGATTTAACCTCACGAATCGAGAGGGATAATCTGATGACAGGAATAAGCGAGAATCAAGGCCTCTGGAGCCATGAGATTGTAGCCTCTTTCAACCCCGATGCGGAGATAGCGATAATTCCGGGCGACTGTTTGGAGACGTTGCATAGTCTGCCGAATGACTTTGCTAAGCTGATAATCACATCCCCCCCTTATAACGTCGGCAAGGTTTATGAAAAGGCTACCGAACTGGGCCGGTATCTTGAGGCGCTTGGCCCGGTGATTGATGAACTCGCCAGAGTTTTGTCGCCGGAAGGATCTTTGTGTTGGCAAGTGGGCAACTACGTCGAGAATGGAGAAGTTTTTCCGCTAGACATCTTTTACTACCATCTCTTCAAGTCTCGCCGCTTCAAACTTCGTAATCGTATTATCTGGCATTTCGAGCACGGGTTACACGCATCGAAAAGATTCTCCGGGCGTTACGAGACTCTTCTTTGGTTCACCAAGAGCGACGCTTATACTTTCAACCTTGATCCCGTGCGCGTGCCTTCAAAGTATCCCGGTAAGACACATTTCAAAGGCGAGAAATACGGGCAACCCTCCGGCAATCCGCTCGGCAAAAATCCTTCTGATATTTGGCGCATTGTCTTGCAGGATTGGGAAGCAGAGCTTTGGAACATCCCGAATGTTAAAGCCAATCATCCTGAGAAGACAATCCATCCGTGTCAGTTTCCGATTGAGTTAGTCGAACGTTGTGTGTTGGCTTTAACAGACGAGAGTGACTGGGTGCTCGATCCTTTTTCCGGCGTCGGCTCGGCGATGCTCGCTGCGCTGCGTAACAATCGCCGCGCTATCGGGTGCGAAAAGGAGGCGGAGTACGTCGAAGTAGCGAAGCAACGGATCAATGATTTTTATTCCGGCAGGTTGCGCTATCGCCAACTCGGAAAACCGGTGCATCAACCGACGGGGCGTGAAAAGGTCGCGCAGATTCCGGCGGCTTGGCGAAACTCGGAGACCGAAGCATGAGAATTGCGGCGCAATACTCTTTCAAAAATGGTCTCAATGAAATCACCAAACGCTATTCGTCCTTACTCATGGAAGTGAAAGACGCTATCGGAGCAGTAGACGCCTCTCGGCACAAAACCAAGTTGAGCAAAGAAAAGACTAAAATAGGGAGAATGCTTTACAGCCCGGTTTCCCTAAACAAAGCATTCCAGAAAGAACTTTTTCCGAAAGGCT
>JBPCPQ010000305.1:0-3843 GCA_050999015.1 Pyrinomonadaceae bacterium
CGGCGCGTCATTCAAGCGGGGCGGCTTTCTCCGTAAAAGGCCAGCGGCGCGAACGGCGGCGCAGCAAACGCACCGCGAGCGCGATTGGCAGAAGGATCAGCAGCAGGACGGGAATGAGCGCGATTGCGACGCGGATCAAACCGAGCGTGATGGCGGCGGCGACGTCGAGTCCTTCGCCGAAGGCTTGACGGAGACTGTGGAAGAAGCCCGACGTGTTAGCGCTGATGAGCGGCGCGGGCGGTTGCAGCGTAATCTTGATTGTGGAGAGGCTGCTTTGATTTTCGAGAAAGCGGCGGCGGCCTTCGAGTCGCTCGATCTCGGTTCGCACTTCGGCCATCTCGCTCTGCACTTCGAGCGCATCAGAGACTTTGCGTGCCGACTTCATGATTTCGATAAACTGCGCTTCGAGTGCTTTCTTCGTGCGCAGCCGCGCCTCAAGGTCAATGTATTCCTCGGTCACGTCCTGCCCGGTAATCTTCTCTTCTTTGACGCGCCCGCCAACGGCGCGTATCTCGCTCACCACCGCGTCGAACTCGGCGGCGGGGACGCGCACCTCAATCGTCACCACCTCGTAAGGCTTCGACTCGCTCGACGCGCCGCCCTGCTGACGTGATTCGGAAGTGACGACAAAACCACCGCGCGCTTCAGCAATCGAAGCGATGCGGCGCTGTCCGTCGGTGGGGGCGTCAATCTCGATGGAGAGCGCCGCGTTGCGGATGATCTTGCGCTGTGTAACTGCCGCGACGTTTTGTGAGGCGTCAGCTTGATCCAGCGAGATATTTTGCACCGGCGCTTCGGCGCGGGCTTTACTATCACCCACAGCAGACATTTGGGCGCTTTCAGTGGCCGTCGAAACAGATGCGGACTGGGGCATTGGTGCCTGAGAAGAAACGGCGTCGCTCTGCCTGCGCAAAGAAGCGTGGGAGCAACCGGAAATGATGAAGAGTGCAGCGGTCAGGGTAAGTGTCGTCAACATTCGCATGAGTTTCCTCCACGGACGAAAATTTACGTTGCCGACTTTTGAACGTCCAAAGCTGTGCGCGCTTGCGTCACGGAACGAATTTCTGTTTCGGGGTCAGGATTCGGCGATTGGTCGTCCGCCGAAGAAATTACGAGTTGCCGCCATCATGCGGCGCAGGCGGCGCACAACTTTCGGAAGAATCAACGCAAGGATAAGAAGGAAAATGAGAATGACGACGAGGATCACCCCCGGGTGCAGCACCGCGAGCACGCTCGCGCCGATTACGAAAACGTCTTCGACGACGGAGAGCGTCCAGTTGGTGAACGGTTCGGGACTTGTGTTGGCGGCGGCACGTAAGGTGGCTTTCGTGCCGTGCGTCGAGAGCGCGAGCGTCCCGCCGATGAGGGTTGCGATGATTTGCACCGGGGGTGACAGGTCGGTGGTCGCGGCGAGCGCGAGCACTGCGCCCGCCGGGACGCGGATGAATGTATGCACCGCGTCCCACACGGAATCCACGTAGGGAACTTTGTCGGCGACGAACTCGACGGCGTAGAGCGCGAGCGCGACGCCGATAATCCACCAGTTGTCGAGCGCGTCGAGACCGCCCGGCAAGCGCCCGACTAACTCGTAGCGTTGCAGCAGCCCAAGCACCGCAACGGTGGCATACAGGTTAATGCCCGAAGTCCACGCCGCACCGAGTCCGAGTCCGAGTATTTCGATTACATTCATCTTTGGAAACCCATGACGCAGAGACGTGGGGACACGGAGACGCGGCGGTAAGTCAAATGCTTCGCTCTCCGCGTCGCCGCGTCACCCGTTCTCCGTGTCTTCGCTTTCATCCTCTTCCTCCCCGCCTCCCCTGTCAGGACGTTTGATGCCGAATTTTTCGAGACGGTATTGCAAAGTACGAAAGGTGAGGCCGAGCAGTTTCGCCGCTTTGGTGATGTTAAAGTCGGTGCGCTCCATCGCCTGCATAATCAAGTGGCGCTCCACATCTTCAAACATGACGCCTTCCGTCGGGAGCTTGAACGCACTTTCGGCTCCGGCTGGCCGCGTTTCCTGCCTGACTTCGAGCGGTAAATCCTCAACGGTAATGTGATCGCTCTCGGCCAAAAGGATCGCGCGCTCAATCGAGGATTCGAGTTGCCGCACGTTGCCCGGCCATGCGTAGTTGAGAATCACCCTGCGCGCTTCGGGCGTCAACCCACGCACGAGACGCGAAGTGTTGCGGGTGTGTTTCTTCAGGAAGAAATCAATCAATACAGGAATGTCTTCGCGGCGCTCGCGCAGTGCAGGCACGTCAACCGAGAGGACGTTGATGCGGTAATAAAGGTCGTCGCGGAACCGCCCGTCGGAGACCATCGCGCGCAAATCGCGGTTAGTCGCAGCGACGACGCGCACATCAATTTTAATCGCGCGCGTGCCGCCGACGCGCCTGATCTCACGTTCCTGAAGTGCGCGCAGGAGCTTGGCCTGCATGCCGACGTCTAACTCGCCAATCTCGTCGAGGAAGAGGGTGCCCCGGTCGGCGACTTCAAAGAGTCCCTTCTTCTCGGCGTGTGCGCCGGTGAACGATCCACGCTCGTGGCCGAACAATTCCGACTCCAAAAGGTTTTCGTTAATCGCGGCGCAGTTGACGGCCTGAAACATCTCGGCCTCGCGTGGGCTTTGGGTGTGTATCGCGCGGGCGATCAACTCCTTGCCGGTGCCCGACTCGCCACGCACCAGCACGGTCGAGTTGGAGCGCGCGACTTTGAGAATCATCTTTTTCACCGCCTCCATTTCTGCGGAGGACGAAATGATTTCGGTGTCGAGCGCGTCGAGGCGCGCGAGCGCGCGCCGGATCGTGTCGAGGAGCGCGTCGCGTTCATAAGGTTTTTCGAGGTACTCGAACGCGCCGCGCCGGAGCGCGTCCTTCGCCGACTCGATGGAGCCGTGCGCGGTCAGCAGGATGACGATGATTGACGAGTCGTAAGCGAGCAAGCGTTGTAAAAGCTCGACGCCATCCATCCCGGTCATTTTCAAATCGGTCAACGCGAGATCGAAGCGATGCTCTTTAGCAATCTTCAACGCCGCCTCGCCCGAAGAAGCGGTCGTCACGTCGTAGCCTTCGCCCGACAGAATCATCTCCAGAATCTCACGCTGCGACTTTTCATCGTCAACCACAAGTATGCTTTTACGTGCCATGTCCAATCCTCAGAGGTCAGAGATCAGAGGTCAGAGGTTAGTGAAAACAAAAAGTCTTTCACTGACCTCTAGCCTCTAACCTCTGACCTCTCCTCTGTTGGGAGTTCGACCGTGAACGTTGTGCCTTCGCCGGGCGCGCTGCGGACAGAGATTGCCCCGCCGTGATCTTCGACGGCCTTTTTCACGATGGCGAGACCGAGTCCGGTGCCGGTCTCCTTCGTGGAAAAGTAAGGCTCGAAAATCTGTGAAATGTTTTCGGGGGCGATGCCGCGCCCGGTGTCGGCGATTTCGACGCGGGCGTGTCCCTGCCCGTTCGACAGCCGGATCGTCAAACGCCCGCCCGCCCCGCTCTCCATTGCCTGCATGCCGTTGATAATAAGGTTTGTAAAGACGGAACGTAAAGACTCGGCATCACCCGCGACAGTGGGGAGCGTGCCGCTTTGTTCGACGCGCGTCTCAATGCCGCTCTCGGCGGCCTGTACTTCGACGATGCTCAGCGCGTCGGTAACGGTCGCGCGCAAATCGAGCGGTTGAAGGTTCAGCTTGGCCGGGCGGGTGTACTTCAGGAATTCAGTGATGCGGGTGTTGATGCGCGCCACTTCCTTTTTGAGTTGCTCGGTGAGGCGCGCAAAGAGTTGACGTTTAGTGTCGTCTTCGGGCGCAAGGGTGGAGCGCATGTGGTCGAGCGTGAGGTT
>JBPCPQ010000442.1:0-2497 GCA_050999015.1 Pyrinomonadaceae bacterium
CTTTTTTACTACTGCCATAAAAGTAGAGGTCAGAGGTTAGAGGTCGGAGGTCAGTGAAAAGCATTGTTGATGATTGAGCACTTGTCATCTGCTATTTAATCTCTTTCCCAAGTGTTCGCGCAGTTCCGTGACCTTGACGCGCTCCTGTTCCCACGTGTCGCGGTCGCGCACGGTAACGGCTTCGTCTTCGAGCGATTGATGGTCAACGGTGATGCAGAAAGGCGTGCCGATTTCGTCCTGCCGTGCGTAGAGTTTGCCGATGCCGCCGGTGTCGTCATAAACCGCGCGCAATCGCCCTTGCTGCAATTGTTTCTTAATGTCCTTCGCCATCGCAACAATTTCCGGCTTGTTTTTGGCGAGCGGCAGCACCGCCGCTTTGATCGGCGCGAGTTCGGGGTGCAGTTTGAGGATGACGCGCCTTTCGCCTTTGTCGGTCGTCTTCTCGGTGTAAGCATCCATCAGAAACGCGAGCACCGAGCGGTTGACGCCCGCCGCCGGCTCAATGACGTAAGGATAGAAACGCTCCTTCGTCGCTTCGTCGAAATATGAAAGGTCTTCGGTCGAATCCGGGTTGAGACGATTCCCTTCCGCGTCCTCCGGCTTCTTCGAGTGCGCTTTCAAATCGAAGTCGGTGCGGTTGGCGATGCCCATCAATTCATCCCACTGTTTTTCTTCCGTATCGCGTTCCGGGAAGAAGCGGTAATGAATATCAACGGTGCGCTTCGCGTAGTGAGCGAGTTCCTCTTTCGGCTGTTCGTAGAGATTAAGATTTGCGCGCGTGAGTCCCATCCGCAGATACCAGTCGAGACAATTATCAATCCAATACTGATGAGACTCTTCGTCCTCACCGGGGCGGACGAAGTATTCCATTTCCATCTGCTCAAACTCGCGCGTGCGAAAGATGAAGTTACCGGGCGTCACTTCGTTGCGGAACGACTTGCCGATCTGCGCGACGCCGAACGGCAGCTTGCGCCGCATCGCCGTCTGTACGTTGAGATAGTTGATGAAAATCCCCTGCGCGGTTCCGGGGCGGAGATACCCGAGCGCTGCGGGGTCGTCTTCAGCCGACGCCGCGCCGAGCGTCGTGCGAAACATTAGGTTGAACGGGCGCGGCTCGGTCAGGTCGGTTGAGCCACAGTTCGGACATTTTACTTCGCGCGCACGAATAGCATCTTCGATTGTTAACGCACCTGTCGGCAACTCCAGTTTGTCGGCGCGCAGGCGCGTCTTACATTCGCGGCAATCAACAAGCGGGTCGCTAAAGGTTTCTTCGTGCCCGGAGTATTTCCAGACGAGACGGTTCAAAATAACTGACGAATCGAGTCCCTCCATGTCGTCGCGCTCGTAGACCATCCAGCGCCACCACGCCCCCTTAACGTTATTGCATAACTCGACGCCGAGCGGGCCGTAATCCCAAGAGCTTCCCAAGCCGCCGTAAATCTCGGATGAGGGGAAGACGAAGCCGCGCCGCTTCGCCAAGCTCACAATCGTTTCGATGTTCGGTGCTGACACGATTCTCTCCGTTAATGGTGAATGGCAAATAGTAAATGGTGAACAGACACAACGCAGTTATCCATTCACCATTTACCATTTTCTATTCACCAGTATGTTAGCAGCCACGCGCCGGAAATGAAAAGAAGAAAGGAGCGCCGCGTGGACGCTCCTTGTCTCCGAGAGAGTTTGATGAGACTGCGGTTGGACGCTATTAACGGCTCGGCGTTCCGATGTTGACGTCAATGTTGGTTGACTTGCCGCCGAAAAAGCCGCCGCGATAGGCTAAGAAACCCAGCACAACTACGATAATAAATATCACGAGGATGGCGACCACCCCGGTGCTGTTTCCGCCATTTCCTTCTGCCATAAGACTCAAGCCTCCTTCAGGGTTTTGAACGTCGTAAAGAGTTTTACATGACGTGAGGGAGCAACCGTCTCACTTAGCCCAAAGAGCAAGCGCATCTGTTTATTACCACATCCGGCGCACCGACCTCAACCGAAATAATTTGCGATGTCGCTTCAGTGCTGACAATTGGATCACCATTTCGCGAGCGCGCTCGTGGGAACTGTGCCCGCAAAGGTTATGGCGGCGGCCCCGTCGTCGAGCTACAAACGACGGCGCGGGCGTGTGCCGGGCGCTGTCGCCGGACGCACTTGATCCGGCGGCACGGTCGGCTTCGGCTGGGGCGTCGTCGCGCCCTGCGGCACGAGCCACAATTCGTAAGCAGCACGCTCACGATAACCGCCGTTGACTATCTGCACGCGCCCTGCGTCTATGCCGCGCGTGTTGACGAGGTAATCGCGTGTGCGCTCGCCGAGCATGTCGGCATGTCCGGCGCGGTCACGTCGCCCGCCGTAAACGATCACGTGACCGACCCCGCCGGGGTTTCTCTGCAACTCGATTGCGAAGTTGTCGAGCCGCGCCTTGTCGTCGTCGAACGCGACTGACGGAAACTCGTCGAAGCGCCGAGGCTCCACCGGGGGGGGGGGCGGCACTAAAACA
>JBPCPQ010000199.1:0-2307 GCA_050999015.1 Pyrinomonadaceae bacterium
TGGTCGCCATTCTCGACGCCGACAAGGAAGGCTTCCTGCGCTCGGAGCAATCGCTGATTCAAACAATGGGACGCGCCGCGCGCAACTCCAACGGCAAAGCCATTCTCTACGCCGACCGCATCACCGACTCGATGCGGCGCGCGATTGATGAAACGAGCCGTCGCCGTCACATTCAAGAGGAATACAACGCCGAACGCGGCATTACACCGCAGACGATTGTAAAGCCAATCGAGGCCACGCTCGTCACGGCCTACGAAGCCGATTACTTCAAGGTGCCGCTTGAGCTTGATGCTTTTGAAGAGTACACGCGCGACAACATCAAAGGCACCATCGCGCGTCTCGAAGCCGAGATGCGCGCCTCCGCGAAGAACATGCAGTTCGAGCGCGCCGCCGAATTGCGCGACCGCGTCAAATACCTGCGCGAGCGCGAGCTAACGATGATCTAAGCAGTGGTCAGTGGTCAGTGGTCAGTAGAAAAGCATGCTGACCACTGACCACTGACCATTGATCACTGATTTATGTTTCGCTTCACTACTGCCGGGGAATCACACGGTCGCGCGCTCGTCGCGATTCTCGAAGGTCTGCCCGCCGGAATACCGATTGATCAGGACACAATGAACCACGAGCTTGAGCGGCGGCAGTGGGGCTACGGTCGCGGGGGCAGAATGAAGATTGAGCGCGACCACGCGGAAATCTTGAGCGGCGTGCGGCACGGCCTGACGCTCGGCTCGCCGATCACGTTGATGATCGAGAATAAAGACTGGGCGAATTGGACGGAGATAATGAACGCCGCACCGCGCGAAGTGCCGCCCGAAAAATCGCGCCGCGTGAAGCGTCCGCGCCCGGGGCACGCCGACCTCGCGGGCGGGCAAAAGTACGGCATGCGGGATATGCGCGACATCCTCGAACGCGCTTCGGCGCGTGAGACGGCGGCGCGCGTCGCTTGCGGCGCGCTGGCGAAACAACTGCTCGGCGCGTTCGGCGTCGAAATCAAAAGCAACGTCATTCAACTCGGCGGCGTGCCCACAACCCCGCTCGAAGTCGCGTGGGAAACAATCGCTTCGATTCCAGAGGACGCGCCGCTTCGTTGCGCCGACGCGGAAGCGCAGGCGTTGATGGTTGCATTGATTGATGAAAAGAAGCGCGCCGGCGACACGCTCGGCGGCATCTTCGAGGTCGTCGCGCGCGGCGTCGTGCCGGGGTTGGGTTCTCATACGTCGTGGGACGCCAAACTCGACGGGCGGCTCGCGCAGGCGGTGATGTCAATCCCGGCGGTCAAAGCGGTCGCCATCGGCGCGGGCGCTGAGGCCTCAGCTTTGCCCGGCTCCGAAGTGCATGACGAGATCGGCTACGAAGAGACGACGAAACAATTCTTTCGTCATACGAACCGCGCGGGCGGTCTTGAAGGCGGCATCACCAACGGCGAGGAGGTGCGCGTGCGCGGACACCTTAAACCTATCTCGACGCTCAGACGTGCGCTCCGCTCGGTTGACATAGATACGAAGCGGGAAGAGTCGGCGGCGTTCGAGCGTTCCGACGTGACGGCCGTCCCGGCGGCGGGAGTGATCGGTGAGGCGATGGTCGCGCTGGTGCTCGCCGGAGCGATGCGCGAAAAGTTCGGTGGCGACAGTCTCGGCGAGATGAGGCACAATTTCGACGGCTACCGTGAGCAACTGCGGGGCTACTAAGCCACGCGCAATTCCTACCAATTCAGTGGCGCAACAATCGTCTCTGATTCTGTCATAAACCATCCTGCCAAGCGCCTGAAGCCTGCTTGCTACCATCACATTCGCGTTGAAGTAAGTCGTTCCTAAAGTGAATCGGACGCGCGCCTGAGTAAATCTGAGCGCCTTTCGGTCACTTCGATAAATGTGGAATCGCACAACGATTCGACATCTTCTTTAGACAACTCGGCACCCTCGTTCCCGGTTTAGTAAGCGCTTCAATTTTGATCTTCATACGTCGAACGCTGTTCGAGGGTCTTCGACTGCCTTGATGTTTTCCGAGTTGCGCGTCCGCTTCCTCCTCCTGCCGGACGCTTGCCCCACGGTGCGAGAGCAAAATCTTGCCTGCTCCGCACCGTGGTTTTTTACATGCGCAATCACACTGCATTGTGTCCGTCCGTTTTCCAAACCACTACGTTGCGATAAAAGGTGAGCGCGCTGACTCACATGTATTCGCCTGTGATGATGCGCTGGCATGAGGACAACACTTATCGTAAAATCTACGTCGTAGATTGGCTGCCTCACGGAAAATTATTTGTAGACCCGCACGGATTAGTAAGGAAATCGAAGGATGTCGTTATTA
>JBPCPQ010000121.1:0-2054 GCA_050999015.1 Pyrinomonadaceae bacterium
ATGAGATGGCGGCGGCGCGAAGAACAAATGATGAGCGCCGGATGAAAGTGATCGAGTTGAAATGTGACGCGGTGGCGATACTGTCGCTGAAGCTTCTCGGCGGCGACCCGACTTACCACATCAGGGGTGTGAAAAGGGTGGTGAACCTGATGCACCGCGACAGTTCCTCGATCATCCGGTACATTGCGCAGTCGCAGTACGAGTTGAGGACGCACCCGAGCGTGGTCGAGCGGGCGGTATTTTCGCAACGCTTCGTTAAGCTGCTGACTTGATGTCGCGGCGCAAGATTCATCACCAACGCGGAATGCGGATTACAGAATGCGAACCGGAGAAACTCCTTTCGGCTTCTTCAATCCGCATTCCGCGTTCCGCAATTCCCCTAGCCTGTCCGCTTCAGCTTGCCCGTTCGCTTCGCCCATCCCTCGACGTAGCCGAAGACCCACAGGCCCGCCGGAACCATCACGACGCCCATCAACGAGAGCACGAGCAACTCCGGCACGACCGCCGACAGCGACGCACCGACGAGATGATCCGGCGTTGAATTCACTTGCCCGATGCCGATTAGCTTACGGCTCGCCGAGAGCGCATAGGTCGCGGGCGAGATGGCGGCGAACGGTTGCAGCCACGCCGGGAGAATCCCGACCGGGTAGTAAACGCCGGAGACGAGCAGCAGCACGCCCTGAAAAATGTTCGTCGCTTCGGCACCGCGCTCTGGACTCATCACCGGCAGCACCGCCGCCATCAGACCGAGGCCGACGAAGGCGACGCTGCTGACGATCAGCACGACGAAGACGCCGAAGACATTCGCGCCCGAAAGGTCGAGGTTGATGAACAGCAGTAGCCCGGCGATGATGATGACGGTGCGCGCGATGCTGTAGACGAGCGCGAAGAAACTCACGCCCGACAAATGCACGAGGCGCGAAACGGGTGCCATGAACGTGTATTCGAGCGTGCCTTCCCATCGCTCGAACGCGATTGAGTTGGCAATCTCGTTGAAGATTACCGAGAGAAAGCTCCACATCAACACGCCGACGAGAAGCGTCAGTGTCAGTTCACGGTCGTTCGCCGCGACGCCGATCAGCGCGATAGTCGCCGAATTGACGAACGCGTAAAAAGTGAACACCACGAACCAAGACATGTAGCGTCTGGTCAGGTGAAAGTCCCTGAAGACGAACGCCCACGTCTGGCGAAGAACCTGTTCCATCACGACACCTCCACTTCTTCGGGCGCAGTCGCTTCGCCCAACTCCTCGCCGGCGAACGCGATGAATGCGTCGTCGAGCGACGCCGCGCCGGACTTCGTTTTCAATTCTTCCGCCGTGCCTTCAGCGATCAAGCTTCCTTTCGCAAGGAAGCCGATGCGCGCGCACAAGCGTTCCGTCTCCGCCATGTCGTGCGACGTGAGCAGAATGGTCGTTCCTTCCGCGCGGCGCAGATTTTCGAGGAACGTCTGCACGTCGCGGCGACTCTTCGGATCGAGTCCGGTCGTCGGTTCGTCGAGCAGTAACAAAGGCGGGTTAATCAGCAGCGCGCGCGTGATGGCGACCTTCTGCTGCATCCCGCGACTCATTTCCTCGAGCGGGTCGGTGAACCTTTTTTCTTCGAGTCCGAGTTGTTCGAGAATCTCCATCGCCCGCCGCTCCGCCCGGCGTGGTTCGAGGCCGTAGAGGTACGCGCTATAAAGCAGATTCTCGCGCGCCGAAAGTTTTTTGTAGAACGCGGCGTCAACGCTGACGCGCCCGATCTTTTGTCTGACGGCGCGCTCCTCGCCCGGCAGCAGATGGCCGAGCAGACGCACCTCGCCGCTGTCGGGAGTGAGAAGCGTTGAGAGGACGCGAATCAGCGTTGACTTGCCGGAGCCGTTCGGCCCCAAAAGTCCATACGTCTCGCCCTCGGCGACCTCGAAAGAAATGTCTTTCAGGGCGTACACGTCCGAAGACTTTGACTTGAGAAAGCCTGTGCGCTTACGAAAAGATTTATGAAGATGGCGGACTAATATCCCATGATTGGACATCACGTCACACTCCTCGACCGGTAAGTTGGTCGGATAGCTGC
>JBPCPQ010000137.1:0-3811 GCA_050999015.1 Pyrinomonadaceae bacterium
CAATCATCGAAAACCGACGCCTGCGCGACCTCGACTGGTTCCTGATGCTCCTCGCGGTCGGCATCGCCCTGTTCGGCGCGTGGCAGATTCACAACGCGCAACCGGAAGCGAATTATTGGAAGAAGCAGTTGATCGGCCTCGCCGTGTCGCTCGTTGCGATGCTCATCGTCGCGTTCACCGACTACCGCAAGCTGGTGCATTTCGCGCCGGCGTTCTACATCTTCGGCCTCGTGCTGCTCGCGCTCGTGCTCGTGCCCGGCATCGGGCACAAGGTCAACGGGCAGCAGGCGTGGATACTGATTCCGGGCTTAGGCACGTTTCAGCCGTCGGAGTTCGTTAAAATACCGACGGCGCTAATGCTCGCGCGCTACTTCGGCAAGTCACGCCCCTCTGTTCTGTCGTTGGGCGAGATGCTCGTCGGCGGCGTGATTCTCGCGTTGCCCGTCGGTTTAATTCTTTTAGAACCCGACGCCGGGCAGGCCATCACTTACTTTCCCTTACTCGCCGTGGTGCTTTTTCTTTCGGCAATTCGTATGCGTCTGGTCGTCGGCGCGCTCGTCGCCGCGATTGTGCTGATTCCCGCCTCATACTACGTCGGCGTCAAGACAGGGGCGATTAAAGGCTACCAGCAGGAGCGCGTCAACGTCATCCTCGATCCCGAAAACGCCGACCGGCGCGGCTTCGGTTATCACACGTGGCAATCAATGCTGACCGTCGGCAAGGGACGACTGACCGGCGCGCGCACAGCGTCCGACAATACGCAGAGCCGCCTGAAATTCCTGCCCGAGCCGCACACCGATTTCATCTTCGCCGTGACCGCCGAGACGACCGGCTTCGTCGGCTCACTCTGTCTGCTACTCGCTTACGCGGTGCTGCTCTCAAAACTTGTGACGGGGGCGCGGCGCGCGCCGGATCGGATGGGAATGCTCGTCATCATGGCTTTCGTCGGCGGATTCGCGTTCCAGATATTTATCAACGTCGGCATGACTCTCGGACTACTTCCGGTGATCGGCGTACCGCTCCCGATGATGAGCGCCGGACTTTCCGCCGTGCTTGCCACCTTTATCGCTATCGGTTTTGCGATTAGCATTCGCCTGCGCCGGTACGTCAACTGAATGAGAAAGCAGTAGGCAGCAACAATACGTACCCTGTTTGAATTGCACATTGCTTGTCACGCTTTATCGTATTCAAAGCGCGGTGCGATTGTCACTCTGGCGGTTTTAATTCTGTCTCCTGATTCCTGTCTTCTGTTTTCTATCTTCTGTCTTCTGCCCACTGCCCACTGCCTTCTGCCTTTTGTTCCCCACTCGCATTTTCCCTGTTCTCTCGGTTATACTTCGCGGTGCCTGTCCTAAAGCCTGAGTTTCTTACTTTCCGGCGCGGCGCATTTCACGCAATTCTAGTGATTCAGACCTGCTTTCATGCGCTTACAAACAGACGGGACAATTTTTAAGTGCCGCGCTGTCGTAGAACGCCGGCTTTCAGCCGATGTCAACTGAGCGCCCTCTTTTTGAAATAGTTTTTGACTCAAACCGTTCGGCGGTCGCCACTCTGTTCCGTGTGTGCTTCACTGCAAGACCACGCGAAAATCGAGCGCCCGTCTCGGAATGCGAAGGCCCGCAAAGGTTGGTCTGTGTGGGTATTCGACGCGGGGCGGCTTGAACGCTGCTTGTGCCGCCACACGAATGCTTCACAGCCTGAATGATGCCCGCCGCGCTCCGAAGCGGATTGACGGAGTTTCCATGTGAACAATTCAGATCGCTCGGCAACGACGGAAGCCTTTCTTCCGCCAGCCGGGCAGCCGGAGTTACCGAAGCGGCGACCATCGCACGCGGCGTTCGACTACGCCGAGCGGGGATGCCTCTCTAATGATCCATCTGCTCGGCGGGCGAGTACACCTTCCACCAACTCAACATCACAGAGCGAATGCAACGGCTTCGCTCTTCATCCCGCGCGGGACAAGGGCGCGCGCCTCGCCGCACAACGGCTTGCAGG
Source organism: Pyrinomonadaceae bacterium (assembly GCA_050999015.1). Classification (GTDB taxonomy): domain Bacteria; phylum Acidobacteriota; class Blastocatellia; order Pyrinomonadales; family Pyrinomonadaceae; genus JBPCPQ01. Next base: position 1,996 of record JBPCPQ010000137.1, read on the forward strand.
CTGCGCGCTCATCGCCAATGCGCCAATCTTTTCACCGGAGCGGTTTGGGCCGCGCCCCGCGACGAGTAGCGGGAGGCGCGCTCCGCTCCATTTCGAGGAGACAGTTTTCCAACAATGTCTAAAGAGTTAATTGTGAGCGTCAACGGACGCGAAAAAAAGATCGCCATCATCGAGAACGGGCGCGTTACCGAATTTTACATCGAGCGCGGCGAGAACAGTCAGGGCATCGTCGGCAACATTTACAAGGGGCGTGTGATGCGCGTCCTGCCGGGAATGCAATCCGCCTTTGTTGACATCGGGCTGGAGCGCGACGCCTTCCTTTACGTCTCAGACTTCTTTGACGAGGAAGAAGAGTTCGAGCGCATCGTTGTTGATAAGACCAAGAGCGAAGGCGCGGACGCCGAAACCGCGACACGCGCTGCCGCCGAGCGCATCGAGAGAGCACGCCTCGAGCGCGAGCGCCAAATGGAGACCGCGCAGGAGCGCGCCGAACCTGTTTTTGACGAGGATGAGCCGGTCGTTGAGACTCTCGATTCGGCGATTGGCGCGATACCCGCGCAACGTGCTGATAGTTCGGATTCAGTTTCCGGCACGGAGATGGATGCGAGGCCTTCGGGCCGGCGGGGCGGGCGTAATCGCCAACGCGGCAGAGGAGAAGACGAGCGTATTCCGGCGGCTCAGCCGCGCGCTTCGTCGGTGAGCGAACCCGTCGCCCCCCCCCCGCGCGAAAGCCGCCGCGCAGAACGGATGCTCCCCGGCGAAGACATCAACACGCCTTTCGTGTCCGGCGCGGACTCCTTTCAGCGCATCGTGGACGAAGACGAAGCGGCAATTGAGGAAGGCTCGATGTTCAAGGACGCGCGGTTGCAGGAGCGCCTGCTTGATCAGATTCACGCCGTCGAATTCGGCATTGAAGACGTGGCGACGGCGGAAGTCGGCTCGCTTCTTTCCTCCGGCACCGGCACGGCCTCCGCCTTTCAGCGCATTGACGACGGCGAAGCTGAGGCGGACGACAATCAAAGCCGCCTGCAAAAGACGCGGCGTCCAATCGCGGCCTCAGTCACACGGCTCGCCGCTGAGCTTTCAGAGGATGCACCATCGCCGGCAAATTTCGGCGGCAGCTTCGAGCGCATCAGCGACGACGAAGCGGCTGTCGAAGCAGTTGTCGCGTCACCCGACACGACCGTTGCTGACCTGAGCGCGCCCGAAAAAGGCGGGCGCACACGGCGCGGGACGAAGACGAAAGAGGCGGCAGGCACAATTGACGAAGCCGCACCGGACGCGGCGGAAACTACTCCTGCGCCGAAGAAACGTTCCGGGGGGGCGCGCGGCGCGGCGACCGACACGGCGACGAAAAAGAAAGGTGCCGCCGCCGAGTCGAATAAGTCGATTGCCTCGAAGAATCGCTCAAGGCGCGCGAAGGCGTCCGCCTCTGACGAGGCCGCAAGTTCTGGGGCAATCGAAAACGAAGTCAGCCAAGAAGCTGAAAGAAAGGCTGACGTGGCAACTCTCGCGGACGCAGAAGCGAGCGTTTCGTCATCTCGTTCGCGCGGCGAGTTCGCGCGGCGAGGTGGCCGCCGTCGTCGTCGTCCCACCGGTACTAAGCCCACAACGGAGGGAGGCGGCGAAGAGGCGCGCACGAACGGCGACGGGGAGGAGGCCGAATTGATGCCCGAACCTGAAGAGGTCGTCGTAGTCACCGCCGCCCCCGCTCCCGAAACGGCTCAACCCGCGCCGGAGAAACCCGCTCCCAGAGGACGCCGCCCGCGCAGCGAAGATGACGGACGACCACCGCGCGCCGACAGTAATCGTGCTC
>JBPCPQ010000404.1:0-7003 GCA_050999015.1 Pyrinomonadaceae bacterium
CGCGCTGTCGAAACCGCGCACGAGACTTTCTCGACGTGGCGCAACACGCCGCCGGAGGAGCGTGCCGAGCTTCTCTTCCGCGTCGCCGACGCTTTGCGCGAGCGCCGCCATGAGATGTCGGCGTGGATGATTCACGAAGTCGGAAAGACATGGGCTGAGGCCGACGGCGATACAGCAGAGGCGATTGACTTCTGCGAGTTCTACGCGGGCGAGATGCTTCGGTACGCCGCTCCGCAGCCGCTCACTAAAATTGAGGGCGAAGACAACCGCCTCGAATACATCCCGCTCGGCGTCGTCGTCGTGATTCCGCCGTGGAATTTCCCACTGGCGATTATGGCGGGAATGACCGTTGCCGCTGCCGTCACGGGAAACACGGTCGTCCTCAAACCCTCTTCGGACGCGCCGGCGATTGCGTACAAGTTTTTCGAGATTCTCGAAGAAGCGGGAATGCCGCCGGGCGTCGTCAACTTCATGACGGGATCGGGCGCGGAAGTTGGCGACACAATTGTTGACCATCCGCAGACGCGCTTTGTCGCCTTCACCGGCTCGAAGGAAATCGGCCTGCGCATCAACGAGCGCGCCGCGAAGGTCCAGAAGAGACAGATATGGATCAAGCGCGTCGTCGCCGAAATGGGCGGCAAAGACGCCATCATTGTTGACGAGGGCGTTGACCTCGACGAAGCAGCGACCGGCGTGGTGCAATCCGCGTTCGGATTTCAGGGGCAAAAGTGCTCGGCTTGCTCGCGTGCCATCATTCACGCAAATGTTTATGAGCCGATGATTGAAAAGATTGTCGAGCGCACGGAGAAACTGAAACTCGGCGACCCCGTTGATCCGGCGACGAGTCTCAGCGCGGTCATCAACGGCAAAGCTTTCAAGATGATTAGCGGATACATCGAAAAGGGGCAGAGCGAAGGCGGGCGGCTCGTCGCGGGCGGCGGCACCGACGGCGAAGGCGGATTCTTCATCGAGCCGACGGTCATCGCCGATGTGGAGCCGGGCGCGGCGATTGAACAGGAAGAAATCTTCGGCCCCGTTCTGGCGGTCATCAAGGCGCAGGATTTCGACGACGCGCTCCGCATTGCGAACGACACCGAGTACGGTCTAACGGGAGCCGTTTACACCAACGACCCCGACAAACTCGAACGCGCGCGCCGCGAATTTCACGTCGGCAATCTTTACCTCAACCGCAAATGCACGGGCGCGCTCGTCGGCGTCCACCCGTTCGGCGGATTCAATATGTCCGGCACGGATTCCAAAGCTGGCGGGCGCGACTATCTCGCGCTGTTCATGCAGGCCAAAGTGTCATCAACTAAAATTCGCCCCGGCGAGAGCGACAAAGAGAAACGAACAGCAGTGTGAAAACATGGGGATAAGGGGAAGGATGAATAAGAAGACGCGGAGACACGGAGAAGGGGCGACACGGCGATTGTTCTTCGGATTTCGTCACCGTGTTGCCGCGTCGCCTCTTCTCCGCGTCCCGTTCACCTCACATCCTTTATGAAACTGCGATTGGTTTTCATGGGTACGCCTGAAGCGGCGGTGCCGACGCTCAGGCGTTGCGTGGAAGATGGGCACGATGTTGCCGCCGTGTGGACGCAGCCGGATCGTCCGGCGGGGCGCGGTAATAAATTAGCCGTGCCGCCCGTCAAAGAGTACGCGCTGGGACAGGGCATCCCGGTGCATCAGCCCCTCAAGATTAAGACAGATGAAGCGCGCGAGTTGTTCGCGTCGCACGACGCGGACGCGGCAATCATCGTCGCCTACGGTCGCATTCTCCCGTCATCTTTCCTCAGCGCTCCGCGTCGCGGCTGCATCAATGTTCATTTCTCACTTCTGCCGAAATATCGCGGGGCGGCTCCGGTCAACTGGGCGATTGTGCGCGGCGAGAGCGTGTCCGGTGTGACGACGATGCTGATTGACGAAGGACTTGATACCGGAGCGATTCTTTTGCAGCACGCGATTGCCATCGGCGAGGCGGAAACAGCGCCGCAACTTCTCGAAAGACTCGCTTCGACGGGCGCGGACTTGCTGAGTGACACCCTCGAACGTCTCGATCAGATTGAACCGCGCGTGCAGAACGAGACGGAGGCGACACTCGCGCCGGTTTTGCGGCGCGAAGACGGGCGTATTGATTGGTCGGGGAGCGCGTTCGAGATTGAGCGCCGCGTGCGCGGACTTCAGCCCTGGCCGAACGCCTACACGGAGCACGACCGGCGGCGGCTCGTCATCTGGCGCGCGGAAGCGCGGGGATTGAGTAGTGATAATAATGAAGGCGAAGCAGGCGAGCCGGGCACGGTGACGATGACGGACGCCGAAAGTCTTTTCGTCGCGTGCGGCGACGCAAGCGTGCTGCGTCTGTTGGAAGTTCAGCTTGAGGGTAAGCGGCGAATGAGCGCACGGAATTTTCTCAACGGTGTGCGCGTCCGCGTCGGCGAAAGACTCGGATAAGTGCGAAGGTGTGAATGAACAGGAAAGGGGAGCGCGGTCGCCGCAACAAAAGCAGCATCGTTTCACCGGCGCGTGGTGCGGCGTTCGAGATTCTGCGTCGCGTCGAAGATGAAGGCTCATACGCCGCGCCGCTGCTGGCGAATGTGGCGGAGACGTTGCGGCCTGAAGACCGGGCGCTCTGTTATGAGCTTGTGCTCGGCGTGTTGCGCTGGCAGCTTTGGCTCGATTCCCTAATTGAGCATTACTCGGGACGGGGTGCCGAGAAGCTGGATGCGCCGGTGCGTCGCGCTCTGCGACTCGGTCTTTACCAACTCCGACGGCTCACGCGTGTGCCCGCTTCGGCGGCGGTCAACGAATCAGTCAATCTCGCCTATCACGCGCGGCTGCGTTCCGCCGCGCCCTTCATCAACGGCGTGCTGCGGCGCGCGACACGCGAACCCGTGTATGATCCCGCAGAGAAAGTTGATAATCCCGTTGAGAAAATCGCGGTTCGCACTTCACATCCGGCGTGGCTAATTGAAAAGTGGGTTGCGATGCTCGGCGCAGAAGAGGCGGAAAGTTTGGCGGCAGCTAACAACGAGACGCCGCCGATGGCCTTCCGTGTTAATGGCCGTGTTAATGGCCGTGTTAATGGCCGTGTTAATGGCCGTGTTAATGGCCGTGTTAACAATCGCGACAGCGAACTTCGCGCCACGACGGAAAGTATTATCGGGAAGCTGCGGCAGGCCGGAGTGATCGTCGAACAATCGCGCGTCGCGCCTGGCGGGTGGCGCGTGAGAGGCGCGGCGGGCGGAATAATTCTCCGCGAATTGGCGAGCGAGGGATTGATTTATCTTCAGGACGAAGCCTCGCAATTCGTGGCGCACATGCTCGGCGCGCGGAGCGGGGAACACATTCTCGATACGTGCGCCGCGCCGGGAAGTAAGACCACGCACCTCGCGGCGCTCGCGGGCGACGGGGCGATGATTGTTGCCGGAGATGTGCATCAGCATCGTTTACGTTTAGTGAGGGAAGCAGCGGAGCGGCAGAGCTTAACGAGTGTATGCCCCCTCGCCTTCGACGCGGAGTCGTCGTTGCCGTTTGCCGACGAGTCGTTTGATCGTGTGCTCGTTGATGCGCCCTGCACCGGCACGGGCACGCTCCGGCACAACCCGGAAATTCGCTGGCGCATCTCATACCGCGACATCACGGAACTTGCGGCGCGACAGAAAAACATTCTCGGCAACGCGGCGCGCGTCGTGCGGCGGGGAGGCCGCCTCGTCTACTCGACCTGCTCAATTGAGCGGGAAGAGAATGAATGTGTCGTCGAAGAATTTCTCACGCGGAACGCCAAATTTAGACAAATTGCGGTGTCGGCGACTCCGGCTTCTTCAAACGTCACGGAAGAAGCGGGCGGCGTCCGCACGTGGCCGCACAGGGATGATGTGGACGGCTTTTTCGTGGCCGCGTTCGAGCGCGCAGAGTGAGCCGGATTGCGCCGCTTGCGACCTGTCGTAGACGGGTGTTAGACTTCGCCACTGTTTGAATCACCGCGTTTAACGACCCCAGAAAGGCATCGTAAAACTTTTGTCACAGATAATCGGAACGGTGCTATCGGCGCTCGGAAGGCTTGGAATGATCGGCGCTATTATGGCGGCTTTCGGGGTCGGACTCGCCGGGACGATTTACCTTTCGCTGCGCAGCCCCGAAGTGGAGGTGCCAGATATTGTCAGCAAAGATCGCTTCGATGGCGAAGCGACGCTCAGAGACTCCGGGCTGAACGTGCGCATCCGCGCCTCACGCTACAAGGCCGACGCGAAGCCGGGGACGATTCTCGATCAATCGCCGCGCGCCGGCGAAGTTGTCAAGGTCGGGCAGACGATAGCTGTGGTGTTGAGTCGTGAGCCTAAAGAGGGCGAAGCCCCCGCCGGGCGGGATGAAGACGCTGACGATGCGGCGAATGCAGAAAGCAGTCGGGGCGGTTCGTCCGACACCAACAAAAACGACAATCAGAATCGTAACCAACGTAGCAAGAACGTCAACAGAAACACCGTCAATAAAAACGCGAATAAAAACACGGCAAATCAAAACGCCGGAAATCGCAACGCGAACACCAATCGCATTGCCAACCGCAATGCGAACGTGGCTAATCGCAACAACAATCAAAACACGAACAATCGAAATGCTGTACGCAACATTGCTAACGTGAACCGGCGCGCGCCGACGCCCGCCACGACGCCGGCTAATCCGGCTGGCAACAGGCCGTGAAGCTGTGATTGATTAAGTGATGGGCGGCGTCTGCCGCTTCAAGACTTGTCACGAAGCGTAAAGTTGTTATGGTCGAAATTGCTCCATCCATTCTGTCGGCAGATTTCATGCGCCTCGGAGAGGCCATCGAAACAATCGAGCGGGGCGGCGCGAGCATCGTTCACGTTGACGTGATGGACGGCCATTATGTACCCAACATCACAATTGGTTTGCCGGTCGTGCGTTCGCTGGCGCGAGCAACCCGCCTGCCCCTCGACACGCATCTGATGATCGAAGAGCCGGGACGTTACGCCGAACAATTTGTCGAAGCCGGTGCGCGGATGGTTTCTGTTCATGTGGAGATTGACGCGCACCTTCACCGCACTTTGACGGCGCTTAAAAGCAAAGGCGCGCAAGCCGGAATCGCCATCAATCCCGCTACCCCTCTGGGGGCGCTCGAAGAAGCTCTGCCGTTTGCTGATTTCGTGTTACTGATGTCCGTCAATCCCGGCTTCGGCGGGCAACAGTTTATTTCGACTTCGCTCGACAAAGTTCGTCGTCTGCGCCGCATGATTGAAGAGCGAGGGCTGAAAACGCGCATTGAGATTGACGGCGGAATAGACAAACACAACATCGGCGAGGTGGTGGCGGCGGGGGCGGAAATTATTGTCGCTGGAACCGCCGTTTTCGGCGCGAGCGACCCGGCGCAGGCCGTGCGCGATTTGCTGGATGCGACGGTGCAGTGGGCGTGAGAATTTTAGATTTGCGATTGCCGATTTGCGATTTTTAAGAAATGATGCGGCGGAACTTCTCTTTACAATCGCAAATCGGCAATCGCAAATGTTTCGACGGAGGTTTTGATATGTCTATTCGCAAATTTGTTTTGGTCATCATGTGCGCCGCTGTAACTTGTGGCGCGGCAGTGGTGTTACCAGTCGTTCATGTTTCGGCGCAGCAGAATGCGAGCGGCGGGGCACAGAGTGGGGCGACGCCGCTTCAGCGTTTGGAGGTGATGCGGTCAAAACTCGAGACGATGCGCCGCACGCTCAACAGTGCGGTCGCGGGCATCAACGCCAAAGACACAGCGTCGAAGGACGCGCCGGCGGACGACCCGCGTGCGCGCCTGCGAGGGTTGGAGAAGGAAGTCGGCTCGGTGTTGTCTGAAGTGAGCGACCTGCGCGCCAAGCAGGAGCGCGCCGACCGTTATGACGTGAGCCTTCTCGACAAGTTGGAAACTTCTATCACCGATCTCAACGAGCGCGTCGAAGCAGGCTTGCGCGCGACGGCGGGCGAGCGTCGCGGCGGCGATGCGGCGGCGACGACGACGGGCGGCGAGAAGAAAAAGAAGCCCGGCTTCTTCGGTCGCATCCTCGGACGCGGCGGCGACGACAAGTATAATGAATTGATGGGCACGGTTGCCGAAGGCCGCGACCGCACGCTTTTTGAAGAAGCCACGACTGAAGCGCGCAAGGATCGCTACGAAACGGCGCGCACGCTCTACAACGTGATCATCACGACTTACCCGGATTCAGCTTACCTGCCGGCGGCCAAGCTCGCCATCGCCGACACGTTTTATCTTGAGGGCACGTCAAGCGCTCTGATTCAATCCGCCGCCGCTTATCAGGATTGGCTCACCTTTTTCCCGACGCATCCGCTTTCCGACGACGTGATGATGAAGATCGCCGAAGTCGAAATGCGGAAAATGGGGCTGCCTGATCGCGATGTCCAGCCGGCGAGGAAAGCCGAGCAGCGTTTGAAGGCGATGCTGCAACAGTTCCCCGACACGTCTCTGCGCCCCGACGCGGAAATTCGCCTGCGCGAAGTGCAGGAGAGTTTAGGGATGCACAACCTGCTCGTCGGCAATCAGTATTTTGATCGCTACTTTCAGGGCAAAGCACCGAACCCGAAGGGCGCGCAGTCGCGTTACCGCGAGGTGGTGGAAAAGTATCCAAACTTCTCTTACATGGATCAGGTGCTCTACCGCCTCGGCGTGACTTACGTGCAGGAAGAAGAGCCGGACGAGGCCGCGAAGTATTTTCAGCAGTTAGTGCGCAATCATCCGAACAGTGAGTTCGCGGAAAAAGCCCGCGAGCAACTGGAGGCTATCGGCGCGGCGGTGCCCGAAGCCGACCCGCAAAAGATGAAGGACTTGCCACCCGAACGTCCCGGCATCCGAGAACAATTCTTCAGGGAGTTGCTCGGCACGACGCCGGTTACGGTGGACAAGAGCGGCATCCTGATTACCGGTAGCGAAAAGCGCGCCGCGTTGATTGATGAGGTCATCAAGAATGGCGGCACGCTGCCAGTGACGACGCCGACAATTCCG